>JBEAMY010000114.1:0-3083 GCA_041165725.1 Pseudomonadota bacterium | reverse complement strand
CCAGCGTTCGCCAGGAACTGGCTCAAGCCTCTTCCCTGCAAACCCTTTCGGTGGAATGAACGACACCCCAGCGGCCGAGCTTTTCATCGGCCTGATGTCCGGCACTTCGCTGGATGGTGTCGATGCAGTCTTGGCGCAATTTGATCCCTGCATTCAGGTGGTGGCCCACGTCAGTCTGCCCATGCCTTTGCCACTTCGCGAGCAATTCCTCTCCCTCAATCAGGCTGGCCCCAACGAACTGCACCGCGCTGCGCTTGCCGCCAATCAGTTGGTGGACCTTTACGCTCAGGCGGTGGCCACGCTTCTTCGCGAGTCGAATTGCCCCGCAAACAAGGTCCGCGCTGTGGGTGCACATGGCCAGACGGTGCGCCATCAGCCGGGCTTACATGATGCAGTAGGCTACACCTGGCAACTCAACCAACCGGCTTTGCTTGCAGAGCGAACCGGCATAGACGTGGTCGCCGACTTTCGCAGTCGCGATGTGGCAGCCGGCGGTCAAGGCGCGCCTCTGGTTCCAGCCTTCCACCACGCTTGGCTGCATCATCCGGGACAAGACCGGGCTGTGCTCAACCTCGGGGGCATCGCCAACCTCAGTTTGATCGCTGCATCTGGACAAGTGCTGGGCTTCGATTGCGGGCCAGCCAACACCTTGATGGACCGCTGGTGCGAACGTCACACCGGTCAATGGTTTGATGCAAACGGCCAGTGGGCAGCAACAGGTCGACCCCATCTCCGCTTGGTCGATCAATGGCTCCAACACCCTTTTTTCAGCCGCCCTATTCCCAAGAGCACGGGGCTGGACGACTTTCACTTGGATTGGCTGGATGCCCAGTTGCATCTGTTTGGCGAAACCCTGGCTGCGCAAGACGTGCAAGCCAGCCTGCTCGAACTCACCGTGCGCACAGTGGTCCTGGAATTGGGTCGCCATGCGCCCGAAACCCGGCATTTGGTGGTGTGTGGAGGTGGTGCGCTCAACGCCCATTTGATGGAACGCCTGACTCAAGCCCTGCCACAGGTGCAAGTTGAGGACTCTGGCGTTTGGGGCTTGCCTGTGTTGCAGGTTGAGGCCACTGCATTTGCCTGGCTGGCTCATCAAGCGGTTCACCGGCAAGCTGGGAACCTTGCTGCAGTGACCGGTGCGCGTGGTGCGCGCGTGCTGGGCGCGATTTACCCAGCCTGAAACAAACTCAGGTCAGACCGAAAACGAAGAGCCACACCCGCAAGTGGTGGTGGCATTGGGGTTCTTGATGACAAACTGAGCGCCTTGGAGGTCTTCCTTGTAATCGATCTCGGCACCCAAGAGGTACTGGTAGCTCATGGAATCGATCAAGAGGGACACGCCATTTTTGGTCATGGTGGTGTCGTCCTCATTGACGACCTCATCGAAGGTGAAGCCATACTGAAAACCGGAACAGCCCCCACCCTGAACAAACACACGAAGTTTGAGGTCGGGGTTGCCCTCTTCAGCGATCAGGTCAGCGACTTTGGCCGCAGCGCTGTCGGTGAAAAGAATGGGTTCGTCAAAAGCGGTATCGGCAGTTTGAGTGGCAGTGGACATGGTCATCTCCGGTTGGGGTAAATGCTAGCGCAAGTGCAGCAACCCCGTTTGGCTCAGGGTCAGGCGGTCGAAAGCCTCTAAAAAGGCACAAAAAAGCCCAGCCAAGGCTGGGCTTGATTCGGCATAGGCCGTTGGATCAGCGCTTGCTGAACTGCTTGCGACGGCGAGCAGAATGCAAACCGACCTTTTTACGCTCCACCTCACGGGCATCGCGAGTCACGAAACCTGCAGCCGACAAAGCGGGCTTGAGGCTTGCGTCATAGTCGATCAGGGCACGGGTGATGCCGTGACGGACAGCACCGGCCTGGCCGGATTCGCCACCACCGTGGACATTCACCTGAATGTCGAAGCTGTCGGCATGGTTCGTGAGAACCAGGGGTTGCTTGGCAATCATGATCGAGGTCTGACGGCCAAAGTAGGAAGCGATGTCCTTGCCGTTGACCGTGATCTTGCCGGAGCCTTTTTTGATAAACACGCGGGCGACGCTGGATTTGCGACGGCCGGTGCCATTGTTCCATTCACCAATCATTCCAGGACTCCTCAGATCTCAAGCACTTTGGGTTGCTGGGCAGTGTGAGGATGGTCAGAACCACCATACACCTTCAGCTTCTTGATCATGGCGTAGCCCAAGGGCCCCTTGGGCAGCATGCCCTTGACGGCTTTTTCCAGGGCGCGGCCAGGGTGCTTGGCCTGCATGTCACGGAAGTTGGTTGCATAAATGCCGCCTGGGAAGCCCGAATGGCGGTAATAGATCTTGTCCAGGTTTTTATTGCCGGTGACACGGATCTTGGATGCATTGATGACGACGATGAAGTCGCCGGTATCGACGTGAGGCGTGTAAATGGCCTTGTGTTTGCCGCGCAAACGGAGAGCAACTTCGCTGGCTACTCGTCCGAGCACCTTGTCGGTGGCGTCAATCACAAACCACTCATGCTTCACATCAGCGGGTTTTGCGCTGAACGTGCTCATGGTTTTTCCTTCAGAGTGGATTGTTGGGCCCTTTTCCACGGTCGGTGTTCCTCTAACGGGAACCTCTTAGGTGGGAAAATGCATTTCGCCGCGGGGCCACTGATTCGCTGCGAAAGCCGATCATTCTATCGGTTTTTCCTTCTTAATTCCCCAGCGGGTACCATGCTCACATGTTCAGTTACCGCCACGCCTTCCATGCCGGCAACCATGCCGATGTGCTCAAGCACCTCACTTTGGTGAGCGTTTTGGGGCATTTGACCCAAAAAGAGGTCCCTTTGCTGGCCGTTGATACCCATGCCGGGGCCGGTTTTTACGACTTAAGTCAACGTCAGGCGCAGACCAGCGCCGAATCCCAGGGCGGCATCACCCGGCTCATCGACAAATTGGCTGAACTGGGTGAGCCGAGTCCCGCCCTGTCCGATTATTTGAGCGTGGTGCAAGCCCTCAACCCCAGCGGTTCCGTACGGCACTATCCGGGTTCGCCTTGGTTTCTTCAACACCTGTTGAGGCCGCAAGACCGGATGCGATGGTTTGAAATGCATCCCACCGATTGGCG
>JBEAMY010000113.1:0-18362 GCA_041165725.1 Pseudomonadota bacterium | reverse complement strand
TTCGCTCCAGGCCACACCAGGTGCATGGGCATCGGCCTCGTAGCTTCTGGGCATGAACTCGTTGTAGCTGAGCAAGGCAATGCGCAGGCCTTTGCGCTCCAAGATCAAGGGGGTGTGTGCTTGTTTGAGGTTCATGCCGCCGCCAATCGCTGCGATCCGATGCTGCGCCAGCAGACCCAGCATTTCCGCAAAGGCTTCGCGACCAAAGTCCCCTGAGTGGTTGTTGGCCAAAGTCACCGCATCCACGTGCTTTTGAAGCACGCGCAACACCCGTGGGTGCGCGCGGAAGGTGTAGTGCTTGTCCAGCGCCTGACCTTTTGTGGCCACCACACATTCCAGGTTGACAACACGGATATCGGCTTTGGCAAAAAGCCTTGCAAACGATGCCAGGGGATCATGTCCTCGGCGTATGAATTCACCGGCTGAACTGTCCAGCGTGGTGTCGCCAGCAAAGACCATTTCTACGCTTCGATTCTCAGATTGGCTGAGCAAGGTTTGGGCACTGGCCCAAACTTGGATCAGCATCAGGGTCAAGGCAAACCCAAACCGTTTCATGGCGAAGAGGCCTCCTTGGTGTCCAAACTGCAGCGGTAGATCAACTCGCGCTCCAATTTGCCCGCATAGAGTCGTTGCTCACCAAATAGGTCGGCGGGCCCAGTTGTTGAGCGTGGGTAGGGCGGTTTGAGCAGCACCTGTTGAATCAGGACCGCTTGAGTTTGCCCCTCCCGATAAACATAAATGGCGATTCGAGGCTCCGATCCCGGACCTTGGACATGAACGCCTTTGAAATAAAAGCGGTCGTCGATGGAGACCGATTCAACGCTGTAGGGGTCTTGTGTGGGCGGCACTTCAAGGTGATGGGTTTTGCCGGCATAGGTCACCTCGCACCTCAAGGCATGAGCAAAACTGTTTTTCACGAACCCCAGCCCAAGCACCAAGCACAAAGCGTGGGCCAAGGCCAATGGCTTAAGGTTGGGATGCAGTCGTCGCAGGTTGGAAGGCATGCGTCATTTTGACCTGAGAACACCTTCTTATATTCGCCTTAAGAATAAGAAAAGAATAATTAAATGGTTTGAGTTATGTGAATGGCTTTCTATAGTCCCGGCCATGTACACCTACGATACCCTAGACCAAAGCTTGGTGGATGAACGCGTCAAGCAGTTTGCCGATCAAGTCAGCCGACGCCTCAATGGGCAACTCGCCGAGGAGGAGTTTCGCCCCTTGCGCTTGCAAAACGGCCTCTACCTGCAAAGGCATGCCTACATGTTGCGCATTGCCATTCCCTATGGCCTCTTCAACTCCAGGCAAATGCGCATGTTTGCCGTCATGGCCGATGCCTACGATCGAGGTTACGGTCACTTCACCACGCGCCAGAACCTGCAATTCAATTGGTTGAAACTGGAAGACACGCCTGCCATGCTGGCTGATTTGGCCAGCGTCCAGATGCACGCCATCCAAACATCAGGCAATTGTGTGAGGAACATCACCAGTGATGCCTTTGCTGGGGTGGCTGCAGATGAATGCCTGGATCCCCGGCCCATTTGCGAATTGCTGCGCCAATGGTCGACCTTGCATCCTGAATTCGCATTTTTGCCCCGTAAATTCAAGATCGCGGTCAATGCTGCAGAGGAAGACCGCGTGGTGGTGGCCGCTCACGATCTGGGCCTTCACCTTAGACGCGACGCCCAAGGCCAGCTCGTCGCCGATGTGTGGGTGGGCGGTGGTTTGGGTCGTACCCCCATCTTGGGTTCTCTTGTGCGCGAGGGTCTGCCTTGGCAGGAGCTGCCCAATTACATTGGCGCAGTCTTGCGCGTTTACAACCTGCATGGTCGACGCGACAACCTCTACAAAGCCCGCATCAAGATTTTGCTCAGAGCGCTGGGTGTAGAGGTCTTCAAACAGCAGGTGGATGCCGAATACCAGCACCTAGCAGGTGGCCCCGATGCCTGGACACAAGCCGAATGGGAAAGGGTGGCCAGGGGCTTTGAGCCGCCCGCCTACGAAAAGCGCCAAGCCTTGAGTGCCCAAGCACTTGAGGAATTGGTGTCGCCTGATGAGCGGGAAGCCTTTCGCCGCTGGTTGCAGCGCAATGTCAAAGCACATCAACAACCTGGTCATGCCAGCGTGATCTTGTCGCTCAAACCGCACAACGGCCTTGCACCGGGCGACCTCACATCCAGTCAGATGCGCCAAGTTGCTGAATTGGCCGATCGCTACAGTGGGGGCGAAGTCCGTGCCACCCATGAACAAAACCTCGTGCTGGCCGATGTGGCTCAGTCCGAACTGGCACAGCTTTGGCGCGAAGCCAGAAGCTTGGGTTTGGCCACGCCCAACATTGGCTTGCTCACCGACATCATTGCGTGCCCGGGCGGCGATTTTTGCTCACTGGCCAACGCCAAATCGATTCCGATTGCCCAAGCCATTCAACGCCGATTCGATCAGATCGATGCGCTCTTTGACTTGGGTGATCTCAGCCTGAACATCTCGGGTTGCATCAATTCATGCGGCCATCACCATGTGGGCAACATCGGCATTTTGGGCGTCGATAAAGACGGACAAGAGTGGTATCAGGTCACGCTGGGCGGCGAGCAAGGCCAATACGCGGCCATTGGCAAGGTGATCGGCCCTTCGTTCCATGCCGATGACATCCCTGAAGTCATTGAGCAAATCCTATCGGTCTACCTGAGAGAGCGTGAGGTGGATGAACGCTTCATCGATGTGGTGAGGCGTTTGGGCGTAGAGCCCTTCAAGTCCAGCGTCTATGCCAAGGAATGGGGCGCTACCCGAGCCGCCACGGAGGCTCAACATGTCTGAAGTCTTGATTCACGCGAGGGGTCAAGCACCCCGATTCATGCCCAACCCATGGTTGGGCGTCGATTCCGTGGACGCGATCCAGGCCGCCCAAGACGGCACCAGTCCCATCCTCATCCCCCTGTCGGTTTGGCTTTCTTGGCGTGAACAAGGTCAGGGTTCAGAGGCCGCTGCCCAAAGCGGTGCTTGGCCCGCTTCTCGTCTTGGGCTGCTGCTCAAGCCCGATGACGATGTCACTGCCTTAAAAGCGCATCAGGTCAACGGCCAATGGCCTTGGTCCCTGATTGCGGTGCACTTCCCCGTGTTTCGAGATGGCCGTGGTTTTTCACAAGCCCACTTGCTGCGCCAGCGATTGGGCTGGGGGGGGGAACTGCGCGCCGTAGGCGATGTGCTGATTGACCAATTGCGGCAAATGGCCAGAGTGGGATTTGATGCATTTGCTTTGCGCGAAGACCAGAACCACGAACTGGCATTGCAGCAATTCCACGCCTTCACGGTTCAATTGCAAAACGACTGGCGTGCCGAGCGCAGCGTCATCACCAATGGCAAAGAAGCACGCCATACAGACCAAGGGGAACACGCATGAGCCTTTCGCCCCAAGACTTGTGGCGTATCCCTCAGCCCAGCGTGTCTGCTGAGCATGTGTTGAACCTCACTCGCCACCTAGAAGCAAGGCTGGCTCAATGGGAAAGCCTTTACGCGAACCTATGTTTTTCAAGCAGCCTCGCGGCAGAAGACATGGTCATCACTGACGCCTTGTCGCGCGCGGCAAGAGGCACTCGCATCTTCACCCTCAACACAGGCCGGCTTCATGCACAAACACTGGCCATGATCCCAAGCATTCACTCGCGTTATGGCTTGATCGTTGAAACCCATGAGCCCGACCCGCAAGCCCTTGCGGCATTCGTTCAAGAACACGGTCTTGATGGTTTTTATGAAAGCGAGAAAGCCCGTCACGCGTGTTGCCAGGTGCGCAAGGTGCAAGTGCTTGATCGTGCACTTGCTGGCGCCAAGGCCTGGATCACGGGCATGCGCCGCGAGCAATCGACCACGCGCACCGAGGTTGAATTGCAAAGCTGGGACGACCAACGCAGTCTTCACAAACTCAACCCCCTTTTCGATTGGAGCGAGGACGAAGTTTGGGCTTATCTGGCGCATCACCAAGTGCCCATCAACCCCTTGCATCAAAAGGGCTATCCCAGCATCGGTTGCGAACCCTGCACCCGCGCCATCCGTCAAAGCGAGGACCTGCGAGCAGGCCGTTGGTGGTGGTTGAACCAAAACAACAAAGAGTGCGGTCTGCACGTGAAATGAGAACGTCATGCCCTTGACCCTGAACCCACCCCGTCATTCGCAGTCCTTGGCTCCAGCGCTGGGCTCTGCAGGCCTGCACAACGATCACCTCGACGCCTTGGAGGCCGAATCCATCTACATCATCCGCGAGGTCGTGGCCCAGTCCATCAACCCCGCCATGCTCTTTTCGGGTGGCAAGGACTCCATCGTCATGTTCCACCTCGCACGCAAGGCATTCCGTTTGGGCGAACGTGAACTGAACTTGCCGTTTCCCTTGCTTCACATCGACACCGGGCACAACTATCCTGAGGTCATCGCCTTTCGCGATGACATCGTTCGCCAAACCGGGGTGCGCTTGGTGGTGGGCTTGGTCGAAGACTCCATCCGCCGTGGCTCTGTCCGTTTGAGGAAAGCCGATGACTCGCGCAATGCGGCACAGGCCACAACCTTGCTCGAAGCGATTTCCAGCCACGGCTTTGATGCGCTCATGGGCGGTGCTCGGCGCGACGAAGAAAAGGCCCGTGCCAAAGAGCGGATTTTTTCCTTCCGTGATGAGTTCGGTCAGTGGGACCCCAAAGCCCAAAGGCCAGAGCTGTGGTCGCTTTTCAATGCCCACATTGCCAAGGGCGAGAACATGCGCATCTTTCCCATTTCCAATTGGACCGAATTGGACGTGTGGCAATACATCGCGCGCGAACAACTTGCGCTGCCGTCCATTTACTACGCCCATCAGCGCGAAGTGGTTGAGCGAAAAGGCTTGTGGGTACCAATCACACCACTCACGCAGCTTGCACCTGCCGAGCAAAGTGAAATTCGCAGTGTCCGTTTTCGGACCGTGGGCGACATCAGTTGCACCTGCCCGGTGATCAGCACTGCGGCTACGCCTGAGGACATCATTGCCGAGACTGCAATTGCCGATGTCACAGAGCGTGGTGCAACCCGCATGGACGATCAAACCAGCGAGGCCTCCATGGAGCGTCGCAAGAAAGAAGGGTATTTCTGATGAACCGAGATCACACGCCATTTCAGGCCTCAGGGGTGGTGCGATTCATCACCTGCGGCAGCGTTGACGATGGCAAAAGCACCCTCATTGGTCGCTTGCTTGTCGATGCCAAAGCCGTGCTCGCCGATCAGATCCAGGCCTTGAGCAAAACCCGTCACGCCCGTTCCACCGCCCACGATGTGGCGGTGGATTTGGCTTTGCTCACCGACGGCCTTGAAGCCGAGCGCGAACAAGGCATCACCATCGACGTGGCCTACCGATATTTCGCAACGCCCCGGCGCAAGTTCATCGTGGCCGATGCGCCTGGCCATGAGCAATACACCCGCAACATGGTCACCGGCGCTTCGCAATCCGATGTGGCCTTGTTGCTGGTCGATGCCACCCGCGTTGACCTGAGCAGCTCGCCCGCTGGCCTTTTGCCTCAAACCAAGCGCCATGCGGCATTGGTCAAACTCTTGGGCTTGCGCCATGTGGCGGTGGTGGTCAACAAAATGGATTTGCTGGACTTTGACGAGAACGTGTTCAGCGCCATCCAAGCGTCGGTGAACCAGCTGGGCAAGACCCTGGGGCTTGAAACGATTCCTGCATTCCCGGTGTCAGCCCTGATGGGCGACAACGTGGCCTCTGCGTCCGAGCGCACCCCTTGGTATTCGGGCCCTCATTTGCTCGAGTGGCTGGAGTCCTTGGATTTGGGCGACCAAGTCCGACCCGCCACATTGAGGCTTCCTGTGCAATGGGTCGCACGGCAGGACGGTTCATCGGCTGATGACCTCAGGGGCTATGTGGGGCGACTCGAGGCCGGTCAACTCCACTCAGGTCAAACCCTTCGCATCCTGCCCTCCAATGTGCAAGTGACGTTGGATCAAGTGCACCGTTCAGCGGGCCCGCGCAACCCCGCTCTTGAAGAAGCCATTCCTCCATCCACCGGGCCAGGAGAGTCCAACTCTGCCGTGGCGCAAGCCGGTGATGTCGTGGCCTGGACCTTCAAAGAGGACGTTGACGTTTCGCGCGGCGACATGTTGGTCCAGATCGATGACGACACACCGGTGCTCAGTCGCCAATTGCAAGCCAGCCTGTGCTGGCTGGACAACGAGCCGCTGTCGCTGGCGCGCAAATACATCTTGCGCCACACCACTCGCGAGGTCTTCGCCAAGGTCAAGTCCATCCACCATGTGCTTGACATCCAAACGCTCTCCCAAGGGCATGGTGCGCAAGGCCTGACCATGAACGACATTGGTGAGGTGGAGTTGATTTTGCAAAAGCCCATCGTGGCCGACCCCTTTGAGGTTTCGCCCGCCACGGGTTCGTTTGTGTTGATCGATGAGGCCACTCACCACACCGTGGCAGCTGGCATGGTTCGAAAGGCTTTGCCATGAATCCCTGCAAATTGGGCAAGGTTCACCTCATTGGCGCAGGCCCGGGCGCTGCCGATCTCATCACGGTGCGGGGCTTGCGTTTGCTTGAGCGCGCAGACATTGTGTTTCACGATGCCCTGGTCGACGAGAACATGCTGGATTGGTGTCCTCAGGCCATCCGCGTGCCCGTGGGCAAGCGCTGTGGCAAACACGCGTGTTCGCAAAGTTTCATCAACAAACGACTGATCGATGCGGCCAAACGCCACGCTGTGGTGGTTCGCCTCAAAGGCGGTGACCCCATGATGTTTGGTCGGGCCGATGAAGAAATCAGCGCCTTGGCCTCGGCGGGCATCGCGGTCGAAGTGGTGCCCGGCGTGACCTCAGCGCTGGCAGCTTCTGCCAGCCTCAATCAATCCTTGACCTTGCGCGGTGTCTCGCGCAGCGTGGCCTTTTGCACCTTGGCGCAAGCCGATGAGGCCGAGACGGCTCAACTGCCGCCATTGCCTCAAGCCGACACCTTGGCCATTTACATGGGTCGCCGCCATGCTGCGCAGATCGCTCGTCAGTTGCTGAGTTTGGGCAAAGCACTGGACTGCCCGGTTTGCGTCATCGAAGCGGTGAGCACGCCCCGCGAGCGTCACCTAAACCTCACATTGGGCGAGCTGGCACAGCATGGCGCGCAAGATTGGATGTCTGAAGGTGCGCCAGCGCTGTTATTGATCGGTGCAGTATTTGGCCACCGCCAGCAATACGCCGAGGTCTTCGCCGATCGCAGGCTTCGCGCTTAATTTAAGCCCCTTGAAGCGCTGACCCGCTTGGTCAAGCAGTCGGGGCAGGTCCTCGCGAACATGACCGCCTTGCCCCAGAAAAAGGGGCACGACACACACTTCATTCACGTCCTGATCCAGCAGGCGCTCAATGGCGCCCTCGAGGGTAGGCTCCATCCACTCCAAAAAAGCCAGTTCAACCGGCAAATTGGCTTGTGATTGCCCGATCAGATCTTTGACCCTCACCATGGGCTGTTTCCAACGCTCGTCCCGAGCGCCGTGCCCCAGCAAAACCAGACCTTTTTTCATCATGTCCTGAGTCTAATTCCCCATCCCGTCAGGGTCAGGCTGAGGCGTTTAAAGCCCTTTTTAGTCCTTTTGGGCCTGTCATTTCGGATTGACAATCCGAGTTCTTTATGTATATTGACACATCTAATTGTCAAATATAGTTGACAGAAGGGGCTGATCATGGAACTCCATGCCAGGGCTGAAAAAGCCCTCATCAATGCTTTTGAGGCTTCCAGCGGTCAGGGTGGCCCGCCTCGCCTGAAGGCTGCTTTGCAGGACGCGCTCTTCTCGGGCGGGGCAAGAATCCGCCCCCAGCTGTGCATTGCAGTGGCCATGGCTTGCTCAGAAGAGGAGCAGGCACTCACCGATGCCGCAGCCGTGTCCATTGAGATGATGCATTGCGCCTCTTTGGTTCACGACGACATGCCCGCCTTTGACAACGCCGATACCCGCCGTGGCAAGCCATCGGTCCACAAAGCTCACGGCGAACCTTTGGCCCTTTTGGCCGGTGACGCCCTGATCGTCATGGCGTTTGATGTCCTCATGAATGCCAATTCGCGCCACCCCAAACGGGTGCTGGCCTTGCTGCAAAACCTCAGTCAGGCGGTTGGAATGCCACGTGGCCTCGTTGCGGGTCAGGCTTGGGAATGTGAAAGCACGGCCGACCTCACGAACTATCAAAGGGCCAAGACCGGCTCCCTCTTTTTAGCCGCTGTGCGTGCCGGTGCGCTGGCTTGTGGACGCGACCCAGACACCTGGGATGCCTTGGGCGATTGCTTGGGTTTGGCGTACCAAGCCGCCGACGACATTCGAGATGTGATTGCGGACCCGCAGTGGTTGGGCAAGCCCGGCGGTCAAGATGCCTTGCTGGGTCGTCCCAATGTGATGCACGAGTTGGGTTTGAGCGACGGTCTGGCTTACTTCAATCGGCTCATGGATCAGGCTGTGGCCTCAGTGCCTGCTTGCCCGTGTCGCGAGTTGTTGCAGCAACTGGTTCGCCTTGAATCGCAGCGCCTGATTCCCAACGAACTCATCGACCGTGCCCGCGATTTGCCAATCTGGGCCAAAGCGCCCAGCCGCTCAGTGGCAGCCAGCCTAGAGAACGCAAGGGGCATTTGATTGGTCACGTCTTGGCCCTGGCGACTGCTTGGCAGCATGGGCCAGCGTTCTTGGCAACAGGTCGAACGCCGGCTGAGTGATCCCTCGCTGTACCCCAAGCTCAGGGGCAATTGGCTCACGCGCTGGGTCACGCGCCGACGCACGGCGCGTCTGTACGAACTCATGAGTGGATTTGCCAACACGCAAGTCCTCGTGGCCTGCGTGCGGATGGGCTTGCTCGATGCGCTGGCTCGCTCGGAGCGAACTGCGACTGAACTCTCGGCTTTGCTGTCAACGCCCGAGTCGCGCCTGATGCCTTTGTTGAATGCTTCAGAGTCCATGGGCCTCATCCGACGCAACCGACAAGATCAATATGGGTTGGCATCGCTGGCATGGCCCATCGTCTCTCATGCTGGTTTGAAGGTCATGATCGAGCACAACCAACTGCTCTACGAAGACTTGCTGGCCCCAGAGCGTTTCCTCAGGGAGGGAGGAGGACGCATGCAAGCTTTTTGGCCCTATGTCGAGGGCCTAAGTGGTGATGCATCGCCCACTGCAAAGTCTGACGACGTCCAAAGCCAACGCTACAGCGAAGTGATGGACGCCTCTCAGGTCTTTGTCATTGAGGAAGTCCTCGCCAGCCATCACTTTGCAAAACACCGATGCGTCATGGATGTGGGCTGTGGCATGGGGCGATTCATGATCCGTGTGGGTGAAGCTTGCCCACAACTCAAGCTCAAACTTTTTGACCTGCCGCCTGTGGTGAAACTGGCTGCGGGCAAACTCAATGAGGCCGGATTGGCGGGCCGCTACGAATGCCATCCTGGCAGTTTCAAAACCGATGAATTGCCCCGAGGCGCTGACCTCATCACGCTGGTGCGAATCGGTCACGACCACAGCGACACCGTGTGCCTGGATTTGTTTCGCAAAGCGTGGGCAGCTTTGCCCGAAGGCGGACAACTTTTGTTGGCTGAACCCATGGCCGCCACCGAACTCAATCGCAACCTCGCCAGCGCCTACTTCCATTTCTACTTGCTGGCCATGGGCGATGGCCGCCTGAGAAGCCCCCAAGACTACGAGCGCATGCTTCGCGAAGCCGGTTTTGCGTCGGTCAAGTTGCTCAAAACCGGGCTTCCCATCCATGCCCAGGCCATATTGGCCACAAAACTAGGGTTTACCCCAGTATTTAATTCATCAAGTAAAGATAGATTGACACATGTCAATGTAAATTCAAAATGAAAACCCAAGCCATTCTCTTTGATCAGCCCCGACAGGTGCGGGTGCGCGAACTTGATCTGCCCGATTTGGCCTTGGGACATGTCGAAGTCGACATCGAATACAGCGGCATCAGCACAGGCACCGAACGCTTGCTGTGGGATGGCACCATGCCAAGCTTCCCAGGCATGGGCTACCCCTTGGTGCCCGGTTACGAAGCCGTTGGTCGAGTGGTCCGAGTGGCCGATGACGTGGACATGGCGCTTGGGCAAAGGGTGTTCGTGCCCGGAACCCGGTGCTGGCAGGGGGTGCACAGCCTTTTTGGCGCATCGGCTCAACGCCTCCACGCCGATCATCAAAAAGTCATGCCTGTTGACACCTCATTGGGTGCCGATGCGGTGTTATTCGCCCTCGCAGCGACCGCCTATCACAGCGTTTCAGGCGGTGGGCAGCAGGCCCCACATCAACCCCCCGATCTCATCGTTGGGCATGGCGTCATGGGCCGATTGCTGGCTCGCATGACGGTGGCCAGTGGGGCGCCTGCCCCTGTGGTGTGGGAAGTCGATTCAGAGCGCACCAAGGGCGCTGTGGGCTATTCGGTGATTCACCCTGAGAGTGATCCCCGCCGCGATTACCGTCACATCTACGACGTGAGCGGTGACGCTGAGTTGCTCAACGGCCTCATCCAGAGGTTGCACCCCGGTGGCGAAATCGTGCTGGCGGGTTTTTACAAAAAAGACATTCAGTTTGCTTTTGCACCGGCCTTCATGCGCGAGATGCGCATGCGATTGGCCGCTGAGTGGAAGCGGCCAGATCTGCTGGCCGTCAAGGAATTGGTCAGTTCGGGGCGTCTGTCTTTGGCGGATCTGGTCACGCACCAGCAAACGCCATCCCAAGCCCAACAAGCCTATGAGTGGGCTTTCACAGACAGAAGCTGTCTCAAGATGGTCATCGACTGGAGGACTCAAGAATGAGCGCAACCAAGGAAACCCAAATCATTGCCATCTACGGCAAAGGCGGGATCGGCAAGAGTTTCACGCTGGCCAACCTCAGCTACATGATGGCCCAGCAAGGGCGCAAGGTCTTGCTCATCGGATGCGATCCGAAGAGCGACACCACAAGCTTGCTTTTTGGGGGCAAGTCTTGTCCCACCATCATCGAGACTTCATCGAAAAAGAAACTCGCTGGTGAGGAAGTCCGCATCGGCGATGTGTGCTTCAAGCGTGACGGTGTCTACGCCATGGAACTCGGTGGGCCAGAGGTGGGCCGTGGCTGCGGAGGCCGGGGCATCATTCATGGCTTTGAGACCCTGGAGAAGCTGGGTTTCCACGACTGGGGATTCGACTTCGTCTTGCTCGATTTCTTGGGCGATGTGGTGTGCGGTGGTTTCGGATTGCCGATCGCCCGCGACATGTGCCAAAAAGTCATCGTGGTGGGCAGCAACGATTTGCAGTCGCTCTACGTGGCCAATAACGTTTGCTCTGCCGTTCAGTATTTCCGTCAATTGGGAGGCCATGTCGGTGTGGCTGGCATGGTCATCAACAAAGACGATGGCACGGGTGAGGCTCAGGCCTTTGCCAGCAATGTGGGCATTCCTGTGCTCGCCGCGATCCCTGCCAACGAGGACATTCGCCGCAAGAGTGCAAGCTACGACATCATCGGTAAACCCGGTGGCGAGTGGGGACCTTTGTTCGAAGGGCTTGCCAATCAGGTTGCAGAAGCACCGCCATTGCAACCCAAGCCGCAGACCCAAGATGAATTGTTGGGACTCTTCAGTTCGCAGGCCGTGGGTCGCGATGTCAAGCTGGTCCCCGCGAACGAAGTCGACATGATGGGCCATGCCCATGAAGCCAAGCCCAGCTTCGAAGTCATCTATCAGGAAGCCTGATGAGCACGCGCACCATTCCCATCAAAGCGCTTGCACCACAGGTTGATGCGCCCGTGGGATGTCATGCGCCCGATTCAACGATGGCCGAGGCCGCCAAGCAAGCGGGCAAGTCCAGCCAGCTTGAGCAATACGCCCGCGACTACCCACGCGGTGAGGGCCAGGGCCCGCACGATCAACCGCAAAGCATGTGCCCGGCTTTTGGTTCACTGCGAGTGGGTCTGCGCATGCGCAGGACCGCCACCATCCTCAGCGGTTCGGCGTGCTGCGTGTATGGCCTGACTTTCACCTCGCACTTTTACGGCGCGCGCCGCAGCGTAGGCTACGTGCCATTCAATTCTGAAACCCTGGTCACCGGCAAATTGTTTGAAGACATTCGCGATGCGGTGATTGCGCAGGCCAACCCTGAGCACGTCGATGCCGTGGTGGTCATCAACCTGTGCGTGCCGACGGCCAGCGGCGTGCCTTTGCAACTCTTGCCCAAAGAGATCAATGGCGTTCGAATCATTGGCATTGATGTGCCAGGGTTTGGTGTGCCCACGCACGCTGAAGCCAAAGACGTGCTCACAGCGGCCATGCTCGACTATGCGCGTGCCGAAGTGCGCCAAGGCCCCGTGCCTTCGCCCAAAGATCAGCGTCGTGAAAAACCCACCCTCACTTTGGTGGGCGAAATGTTTCCAGCCGATCCAGTGTCTGTGGCTCAGCTCATTGCGCCCATGGGCTTGGGTGTGGGTGCAGTGTTGCCGACTCGCGAATGGCGTGAGTTGTATGTGGCCCTTGACGGGTCAGCGGTTGCGGCCATCCATCCTTTTTACACCGCCAGCTTGCGCAGCCTGAGTTCAGTGGGCAAGCCCATCGTGGGCTCAGCACCAGTGGGCATTGAAGGCACACAAGATTGGTTGCTCTCAGTGGGTGATGCCATGGGCATCAGCAAGGCTTTGGTTGACAAAGCCCGCAATGCCGTTCTCGCACCGATGCGAGCCATGTTGGACGATCAACGCATCCACGGCCGAATCACCTTGAGCGGCTACGAAGGTTCTGAGTTGCTCGTGGCACGATTGCTGATCGATTGCGGCGCCGATGTGCGCTATGTGGGCTCGGCTTGCCCCTCTACACCTTGGAATGCGCAAGACATCGAGTGGCTCAAGTCGCGAGGCGTTCATGTGCAAATGCGCGCCACTTTGGAGCAAGACCTGCAAGCCATGCACGAGCACCGTCCTGACCTGGTGATTGGCACCACCCCCGTGGTCCAAAGGGCCAAGGAGCTCAGCTTGCCTGCGCTTTATTTCACCAACCTCATTTCTGCGCGTCCCTTGCTGGGTGTTCCAGGCATGAGTTCGTTGGTCGATGTCGTCCGTGCAGCCATGGCCAACGCAGACCGCATGGACCGCATGGCGGGCTTTTTCGATGGGGTGTCGACATGAGCCACATGCCTTTTGTGATTGACCATGACCGCGCTGGCGGCTATTGGGGTGCGGTGTATGTGTTCACTGCTGTCAAAGGCCTGCAAGTGGTGATCGATGGACCGGTGGGATGCGAAAACCTGCCCGTCACCAGCGTCTTGCATTACACGGATGCGTTGCCTCCCCACGAGTTGCCGATTGTGGTGACCGGACTTGCCGAGGAACAGTTAGGTCGGGAAGGCACCGAGGCTTCAATGAAGAGGGCCCACGCCGCGCTGGACCCCAACAAGCCTGCGGTGGTGGTCACAGGATCGATTGCAGAAATGATTGGCGGCGGCGTGACCCCAGAGGGCACCAAGCTCATGCGCTTTTTGCCCCGCACCATCGACGAAGACCAATGGCAAAGTGCCAACCGCGCGATGAACTGGCTCTGGTCCCAGTACGGCACCAAAAAAATTCCACCCGCCAAAAAGCTGGCCGATCGCAAGCCCAACGAACGCCCACTGGTCAACATCATTGGTCCTTGCTATGGCATGTTCAATTCGGCCAGCGACTTGGCTGAAATTCGACGCTTGGTCCAAGGCATAGGGGCTGACATCAACATGGTCTTCCCGTTGGGCGCGCAGCTTGAAGACATCCCGCGGTTGGCCAAGGCCGATGCCAATGTCTGCATGTACCGTGAGTTCGGTCGCTTGCTGTGCGAAACCCTGGAACGACCCTATCTGCAAGCGCCCATTGGCATGCACAGCACCACGCAGTTCCTCAGGACCTTGGGTGATTTGCTGGGCATAGATCCTGAGCCTTTCATCGAGCAAGAAAAGAAAAGCACGCTCAAACCCATTTGGGATTTGTGGCGATCGGTCACTCAGGATTTCTTTCCAACCGCCAGTTTTGCAGTGGTGGCTTGCGAGACCCACGAAAGAGGCATTCGCCACTTCCTTGAAGAAGAGATGGGCATGCCGTGCCGCTTCAGCGTACCGCGCCGGCCCGGCCAGAAAACCGACAACGCCATGATCCGCAAGCTCTGCCATCAGCAACCTCCGCTGATCATGTTTGGCAGTTACAACGAGCGCATGTACCTGAGCGAGCGTTCAGGCCATGGGCCAGTTCGAAGTGCATACATCCCAGCATCTTTCCCGGGAAGCTTGATCCGCCGCCACACAGGAACCCCATTCATGGGCTATAGCGGTGCGACCTATCTGATTCAAGAGGTGTGCAACGCCTTGTTCGATTCACTGTTCCACATCCTGCCCTTGGGCACTGAAATGGACCAGATCGAACCCACCAAAACCCGTTTGGGTCAGGCATTGCCCTGGGTGGACGACGCTCAGCAATTGCTCAACAAGCTGGTGGCCAAGCAACCGGTGTTGGTTCAGATCTCCGCTGCCAAATTGCTGCGAGATCAAGCAGAAGAGTGTTCGAGAGAAAACGGTGACGAGGAAGTTCAGACGCGTCATGTTGAGTTGGCAAGTCAAAAAATGGGCATGAAATGAAAGCAAGTGCTGGACCTTTCATGGCTCATCCCCACTTCATTGAATCGATGGGTGGGAACTGGATGTTGTGGCATGTCGCCCCAACTGCCCAATTGCGCGGGCCGAGCGCAAAGATGGCCGCAAGGCCTCAGTGAGAAGGAGAGCAACCATGTCGAATCGGACATCCATTTCCGGGTTAACCGACGAAGAAGCTCAAGAGTTCCACACCTATTGGATGCAGGGCTTTGTGGGTTTCGCGACAGTGGCCGTGATTGCACACATCCTGGTGTGGGCATGGCGACCCTGGTTCTGAATCTGAACTAACCCATCAACTCAAAGGGAGACTGTCATGCCCCACGCCCAATCAGTGAACGACCACCAGCGAGAGCCGGTGCGTGATTCATCGGCTTTCTGGATCATTTTTCTGGTCACTTTTTTCCTGCTCTTTGTCATCGCCGCGCTGTCCCGACTTGTCGGTACGGATTGGCGAGCTTTGCTGCCAGGTGCAGAAGGGTCTAGGTCCATGGTTCAGGGCGTGAAGACTGCGGTCTACACCCTCATGTCACAAATCATTTAGGAGAGCAACATGTGGCGAATTTGGCGTCTATATGACCCGCTCAGGGCCATGGTGGTCCAGGGCATTTTCTTGTTTGGACTCGCAGCGATGATTCACCTCATCCTGTTGAGCACCAACAAGTTCAACTGGCTGGATGGGGCTAAGAAAACCCAGACGGCTTCAGTGCAAAACAGTCCCATGCCCGCTGAAAAGTCTTGAGGCAACAAGGGATTGAGCAGAGGCCGTCTCCGGGCGTAGTGACCCGGCGCGGCCCTGCGTGAAGACCAACATTCAGCAGGAGAGTAGGCCATGGCCATGTTGAACTTTGAACGCAAATACCGTGTGCGGGGAGGAACCCTGCTGGGCGGTGACCTGTTCGACTTTTGGGTCGGGCCTTTTTATGTGGGCATATTCGGTGTCACAACGCTATTTTTCTCGTTCCTCGGGACGGCCTTGATTCTTTGGGGCGCATCCCAGGGGCCGACTTGGAACCTTTGGCAAATCAGCATTGCTCCACCCGATTTGAAATGGGGTTTGCGACTTGCCCCCATGATGGAGGGAGGCCTTTGGCAATTCATCACGGTCTGCGCATTTGGCGCGTTTGGGTCGTGGGCGCTGCGAGAAGTTGAAATTTGTCGCAAGCTGGGCATGGGGCTTCATGTGCCCGTTGCTTTCAGCGTGGCGATCTTTGCCTTTTTCACCTTGCAGGTGATTCGCCCCGTTCTGATGGGCGCTTGGGGGCATGCCTTTCCCTATGGCATTTACAGCCACCTTGATTGGGTCTCCAACATTGGTTACCAATACCTGCACTTTCACTACAACCCCGCACACATGCTGGGGGTGAGTTTCTTCTTTGCCAGCACCTTTGCCTTGTCTTTGCACGGTGCACTGATTCTTTCGTCAACCAACCCCAAGCCGGGTCAGACGGTGAAAACACCAGAGCATGAAGACACCTTCTTTCGCGACACCATCGGCTATTCAATTGGCACATTGGGCATTCACCGCTTGGGCCTCTTCCTGGCCTTGGCCGCGGTTTTGTTCAGTGCCTTGTGCATCGTCCTCAGTGGTCCGTTCTGGACCAGGGGATGGCCCGAATGGTGGACCTGGTGGCTGAATTTGCCCATCTGGTCACAGTGGCCAGTACGCTGAATCTGGGGAGCATGACATGGCGCAATATCAAAATCTCTTCACCACGGTGCAAGCCGTTGGCCCTGTTCACCACGGCGTTGAGCTGGGGCACGGCAACAGCCCTCGAACTGGGCACCCGCTGATTTATTACTGGCTGGGCAAGATCGGCAATGCACAGATCGGCCCCATCTATTTGGGTGGCCTGGGCTTGGCCTCGCTGATCTGCGGGCTTTTTGCCACCACCATCATTGGCATGAACATGCTGGCCTCGGTCAACTACGACCCGGTTCAGTTCATCCGACAACTCTTTTGGCTTTCCTTGGAGCCCCCACCTCCGGCCTACGGACTGAGCTTTCCGCCCATGAACCAAGGCGGCTGGTGGTTGCTGGCGGGTTTGTTCCTCACTGCATCTCTGTTCTTGTGGTGGTGGCGCACCTACCGCCGTGCACGTGAGTTGGGCATGGGCACTCACGTGGCCTGGGCCTTTGCAGCCGCCATCTGGCTTTATTTGGTGCTGGGTCTTTTCCGTCCAGTGCTCATGGGTTCATGGGGCGAAGCCGTGCCTTTTGGCATCTTCCCTCACCTGGATTGGACGGCGGCGTTCTCGCTGCGCTATGGCAATTTGTTCTACAACCCCTTCCATGCCTTGTCCATCGTCTTCCTCTATGGATCGGCACTGCTCTTTGCCATGCACGGCGCAACGATTCTGGCAGTGACCCGATTTGGCGGCGAACGCGAGATCGAACAGATCACCGACAGAGGCACTGCCAGCGAACGCGCGGCCTTGTTCTGGCGCTGGACCATGGGCTTTAACGCCACCATGGAATCGATTCACCGTTGGGCATGGTGGTTTGCGGTGCTATGTCCACTGGTTGGTGGCATTGGCATCTTGCTCACAGGCACTGTGGTGGACAACTGGTATTTGTGGTCCATGAAGCATGGTGTGGTGCCACCTTATCCCGAAGTTTTTGGTCCGGTCACCGATCCGGCCATCCTGAAATGAGGAGGTGAGCCATGAAACGACTGATCACCCTTGCGTTCATCGCCACAGCCGCATTGTTGGCGGGTTGTGAACGCCCACCCGTTGATGTGGTTCAACACGGCTATCGTGGCACCGGGATGCAACAGGTTTACAACCCCAGAACGCTTGAGCAACAAGCCGACAAGAATGTGGCCCCTCCTGCGATTCCGCTGCCACCTGCTGAAGGCCCCAAAGCCACTCAGGCTTATAAAAATGTTCAGGTCCTCACCGACTTGAGCGCTGCGCAATTGGCCACCTTCATGGTGTCCATGACCACTTGGGTTGCCCCTAAAGAAGGTTGTGCTTACTGCCACAACTTGAACAACCTGGCCGACGATTCGCTCTACACCAAACGGGTGGCCAGGCGAATGATTGAGATGACCCGCGTCATCAACGGCAATTGGGAAACCCACGTCGCTCAGACCGGCGTGACTTGCTACACCTGCCACCGTGGACAAAACATTCCCAGCCAAGTCTGGTTCACCAAAAAAGACCAGCCCTATGGCGCCAACTTCATTGGCGACAAGTCCGGTCAGAACACGCCCGACCCCGATGTGAACTGGTCCTCTTTGCCCTATGACCCCTTCACGCCTTTCTTGCTCAACGATGCACCCATCCGTGTCAGTGCAACCACAGCCTTGCCCACGGGCAATCGCCAATCGATCAAGCAAGCCGAATGGACATATGGACTCATGACGCACATGTCTCAGTCTTTGGGCGTGAACTGCACTTATTGCCACAACACGCGGTCTTTCCAAGACTGGAAAGGCAACCCACCACAACGCGTCACCGCTTGGTACGGCATTCGCATGGTCCGTCAGCTCAATGTGGATCACATGAAGCCCCTGACCGACGAATTCCCTGCCCATCGCAAGGGCGAGTTGGGTGATGTGGCCAAGGTCAATTGCGGCACTTGCCACCAAGGGGCATACAAGCCTTTGTATGGCGCACCCATGCTCAAGGATTACCCTTTGCTCAAGGGCTCGCCAGCACCTGCAGCAGCGCCTGCCAAGGTCGCCAGCCGCTGAAGGCCAAGGACTGAGTTTTGCACCCACGATGGACATCCT
>JBEAMY010000112.1:0-2589 GCA_041165725.1 Pseudomonadota bacterium | reverse complement strand
GGCCAGATGCTCCATCCACAACACCGCAGCCACGCACAACAGCAAGATGGAGCTGAGCTGGGCAGCCACACGCGGCTCGTCCATCACCAGCCAGGCCTTGAAAATGCCTGCGCTGAAGGTTTGAATCCCGAAATAGCTGGCGACCCCGTAATCGGCGAGTGTTTCCATCATGACCAAGGCCAGACCCGCCGCCAGCGCAGGCCTTGACATGGGCCAAGCGATGGTGCGCAGACGACGGCTCAGTCCTGCGCCAAGCAGGCGCGCACTGGCCATCAAGCGCGAAGCGCGTTCAAGCAAGGCGGCCCTCACCAGCAAATACACATAGGGGTATAGGGTGACCGAAAACACCACCACAGCCCCCCATGTGCTCCTCACGTCCGGCCATAAAGGCGATTTGAAGCCAGACCACTCGCGCCAGGCGGTTTGGAGCGGGCCACTGAACTGGAGGAAGTCGGTGTAGGCAAAGGCAACGATGTAGGCTGGCACAGCCAAGGGCAAAAGAAGCCCCCACTCAACCCAGCGGCGGCCAGGAAACTCAAACAAGGTGACCAGCGTGGCGCAAACCAGACCCATGCTGCCCGCACCCAGCATCACGCCCAGACCCACCACTAATGTGGTGCTCAAGTAATCGGGCAAGACCGACTGGCTCATCTGACGAATCAGGTCCAGGGTGGTGGCATCGGTCTGAAACCAAGATTGCCAGACCATGAGGCTGGGGCCAATCAAGACCACGGTGAGGAACATCAAGCCAAGCGCTGGCCAAGTCGGCAACCGACCCACGCGTGATTGAAGCCAGCTTGTTGCAGCAGAAGTGGGCGTGTTGCGACCGGGGTCGGGTTTGGAGTTGAGGACTTGATCCACCATGGGGTCATTCTAGGCAGGCCCATTCTTTAGAGCTTGGGGCTGTTCCTACAATGTCCACATGCACCTGGAATTGCAAGACCTCTCTGTTCACTACCCTGGCCGAAGCCAGGCGGCCGTAGATGCGGTCAACATGGACCTCGCCCAAGGCGAGGTTGGGGTGTTGGTGGGTCCCTCGGGTTGCGGCAAGACCAGCCTGTTGCGAGCCGTGGCAGGCTTGGAGCCTGTGAGCGGTGGCCGCATCCTCATCAATCAACGTTTGGTGAGCGACGCTCAAGGTCATGTCCCACCGGAAGAACGCCGCGTGGGCATGGTGTTCCAAGACTTTGCCCTTTTCCCGCACCTGAGCGTTCATGGCAATGTGGCTTATGGTTTGAATCGACTTTCTTCAGCTCGCCAGCGTGAGAGGGTCAACGAGGTCTTGGCATTGGTGGGGCTGTCTGAGCTCATCGACCGATACCCGCATCAACTCTCGGGTGGACAGCAACAACGCGTGGCCTTGGCCCGTGCGTTGGCACCCCGCCCCGATCTTTTGCTGCTCGACGAACCTTTTTCAAGCCTTGATGTGGAATTGCGCCAGCGTTTGGCCCATGATCTGAGGACCATCCTCAAATCTGCGGGGGCAACTGCCTTGATGGTCACGCACGATCAGGCCGAAGCCTTTGCCATGGGCGACCGCGTGGGCGTGATGCGCGATGGGCAATTGCACCAGTGGAGTAACCCCTACGACATCTATCACAAGCCCGCCACGCGATTTGTCGCGGACTTCATTGGCCATGGCGTGTTGATGGAGGCCACCTGGCAGGCCGACCTCGGTGCCCGGCGGGTGAGATCGGTGTTGGGTGAGTGGATGGTTTCTGGACCGACGCCTGCGGGCGAAAGCGGGCGCTGTCAGATCTTGCTGCGGGCCGATGACATCGTTCACGACGATGATTCTCCTTTTCAAGGCCAAATCCTGAGCAAGCAATTCAGAGGCGCAGATTTCCTCTACGTTTTGGCACTGGACAGCGGGCACGAGGTGATGTCTTTGGTGCCCAGCCACCACGACCACGCTTTGGGCGAGCGCATTGGCATTCGCGTCATGCCCGAACACGTGGTGGTCTTCGACGACATTCCTCTGGGCTGATCACGCGAGGCTTGAGATCGAGGCCAATACCCCTCGCTCACGGATTCGCCCTAAAGCCAGCGCCACACGATCCACCCATGCCTTGGGCCAAGCCGCACAAGATGTGGAAGCGTCAGTACCAAAAACGCTTTCATGGGTGCAGGCCAAACGGACAGCCTCTTGTGCCGAATTCGCCTGACGCAACAGCAATTGCAAGGCGGGCGCGCCGGGGTCATGAATCCGCAACTCTGCGCCACGGTCAGAACGCGCGGTTTCCAAATGATGAAGCCAAGCCGCCAGAGCAAACTCCAGCTTAGGCAGGGGCTGGTTGCGCTTGACGCTTTCACGCAGAGCGGGCAACCACCGCACCGCCACTTTTTGCGTGCCGTCCATGGCGATTTGTTCGGTGCGATGAGCCAGCGAAGGGTTTTCGAATCGGCGCAACAAATCATCGATGTAGGCCGCGGCGCTGTAGCCCGTTGGGATGGGCGTGACGGCCAGCAACTCGTCACGCATGAGCGATCGGATGAAACCAGCAAGCACGGGGTGGGTCATCACATCGGCAACAGTGGGCTGATCGCACAATTGGCCGAGGTAGGCAATGGCTGAGTGCGCTGCATTGA
>JBEAMY010000111.1:0-3255 GCA_041165725.1 Pseudomonadota bacterium | reverse complement strand
AACCTGTTTGACAACCTGTACCTGTCCGTTCTGCACACCTTGCTCGAGGTGTCCCCAGATCACTGGAAAGACTACGTGGATTACATCAGCCGCATCCATGGCCTGGGTGTGGTGTTGGCGGTGCTGGTCTTGGTCGTCACCGGTGCTTTGGTGTCCAACGTGGTGGGGCGCTGGATGCTGGGCCGATGGAATGGCCTCCTGGCTCGAATCCCCATCGTTAAAACCATTTACAGCAGCGTCAAGAAGGTCTCGGACACCTTGTTCGCCAGCAACGGCAATGCCTTTCGCAAGGCCTTGCTGGTTCAATACCCTCGCCAAGGGGTTTGGACCATTGCGTTTCAAACCGGAACCCCTGTTCCCGCTTTGCGTCCCCACCTGCCCGAGGACTGCATCAGTGTTTATGTCCCCACCACGCCCAACCCGACCAGTGGTTTTTTCCTCATCATGCCCCGCAAGGATGTGATCGAGTTGACCATGTCGGTGGATGAAGCCCTTACCCATGTGATCTCCATGGGCGCGGCAACCTCTGAGGACGCCCCTGTTTCCACTTCCAACAAAGAGAACGCATCATGAGTTTGCGCAGCCACTATTGCGGCCTGGTCACCGAAACCCTCAACGGTCAAACCGTTTCCCTGTGCGGATGGGTCAATCGCCGACGCGATCACGGTGGGGTAATCTTCATTGACCTGCGTGACCGTGAAGGCTCGGTCCAAATCGTGTGCGACCCCGATCGCCCCGAGATGTTCAAGATCGCAGAAGACCTGCGCAACGAATTCTGCATTCGCGTGGTCGGTTTGGTCAGGCCCCGTCCGGAAGGCACGACCAACGACCAACTCAAGAGTGGCCGAATTGAAGTACTCTGCCATGAGTTGCAAGTGCTCAACCCTTCGGTCACGCCGCCCTTCATGCTCGACGACGAAAACCTCTCGGAGACCACGCGCCTGACCCATCGCGTTTTGGACTTGCGTCGCCCCTACATGCAAAACAACCTCATGCTGCGCTACCGCGTGGCCATGGAGGTTCGCAAATACCTCGATGAGCATGGCTTTGTCGACATCGAAACGCCCATGCTCACCAAGAGCACACCCGAGGGTGCGCGCGATTACTTGGTGCCCAGCCGCGTTCACGATGGCGAGTTTTTTGCGCTGCCGCAGTCACCCCAGTTGTTCAAGCAATTGCTCATGGTGGCTGGCTTTGACCGCTACTATCAAATCACCAAGTGCTTTCGCGACGAAGACTTGCGCGCCGACCGCCAGCCCGAATTCACCCAGATCGACATCGAGACTTCCTTCCTCGGCGAGCAAGAAATCCGCGACATGTTCCAGGGCATGATGAAACACGTGTTTCAAAAAGTGCTCAGCATCGATCTCGGCGAATTCCCCGTCATGAGCTATTCGGAAGCCATGCATCGCTTTGGCTCCGACAAACCCGATTTGCGCATCCAGCTTGAGTTCACCGAACTCACCGATGTGATGGCCGGCGTGGACTTCAAAGTCTTCAGTGGCCCAGCCACCACACCCGGTGGTCGAGTGGTGGCCCTGCGTGTGCCCCATGGCGGCGACATGTCCCGTGGCGAAATCGATGGCTTCACTGAATTCGTCAAGATTTATGGCGCCAAGGGTCTGGCTTGGATCAAGGTCAACGAATTGGCCAAGGGCCGCGATGGATTGCAGTCACCCATCGTCAAAAACCTGCACGATCAGGCCATCGAATCCATTCTCAAGCGCACTGGTGCGCGCGATGGCGACATCCTCTTCTTCGGGGCCGACAAAGCCAAGATCGTCAACGATTCCATGGGCGCATTGCGCTTGAAGATCGGTTTGAGCGAGTTCGCCAAGAAGCATGGTTTGTTTGAGGACCGTTGGGCCCCCATGTGGGTGGTTGACTTCCCCATGTTCGAGTTCGACGAAGACGAACAGCGTTACAACGCGGTCCACCATCCCTTCACGGCCCCCAAAGATGGCCACGAAGACTGGATGGAAACCGCCCCCGAGAAGTGCTTGGCCAAGGGTTACGACATGGTGCTCAATGGCTGGGAAATTGGCGGCGGCTCAGTCCGCATTCACCGAGCCGAGGTGCAAAAGAAGGTCTTTGATGCCCTCAAGATTTCTCCTGAAGACGCCCAACATAAATTTGGCTTCTTGCTCGACGCCCTTCAATACGGTGCACCCCCCCACGGTGGCCTCGCTTTTGGGTTGGACCGCATCGTGACCCTGATGACGGGTGCCGAGTCCATTCGCGATGTGATCGCTTTTCCCAAGACGCAGCGCGCTCAGTGTTTGCTCACCCAAGCTCCCAGCCCCGTGGACGAAAAACAATTGCGCGAATTGCACATCCGCTTGCGCAATCCGGTGGCATCGGCCTGATCACACTTCGTTCTTCGCACCTCGCCCGCACTCAGTCGCTGCAGCCCAAGGTCTGGGCCAGATCGAAAAAGTCCCGCACATGCAAGTCGTTTCCGGCTTGCGGTGAGACATCTTTGGCTTCGGTTCGGCTGAATTCCCAAGGGCGCTCCACATAAGCGGTGCGCAGGCCACAGCGCCTGGCCCCTTCTAGGTCGTCGTGATGCGCCGCCACCAGCATGACCTCATGCGCTTGAAGTCCAAACACTTTGGCCACACCCAAATAGGTCGCTGGATCGGGCTTGTAAGCCTTGAAGACTTCGGCACTGAGCACGCAATCCCAGGGCAGGCCCGCCCGCTTGGCCATGTGCGTGAGCAAACCCAAGTTGCCGTTGGACAAGGGGGTGATGACAAATTTGCGTTTGAGTTTGATCAGTCCACCCACGCTGTCGGGCCAGGCGTTGAGCCGATGCCAGACGCGATTCAAGTGACGCAGCTGTTCTTCGCTCATTTGTCCCAAGCCAAAAGGTTCGATCAGGGTTTGCAGGATTTGCCAATGCAAGTCATCGATCAGTGTCCAGGCCTGTTCGCCCGACATGACCCGCGCCATCGCAGGTTTGTAACCGGCGCGCCAGGCGGTGGCAAAGGCATGGCCATCGACATGGGGTGCCAGCGTTCGCATTTCATCGACGATGCTGCCGTGCCAATCCACCACCGTACCAAAGACATCGAAGGCCAAGACCTTGACCGAATCTTGCAGCTTGGGGTTCATGTTCAGTCCAATCGAAAAGAGTTTGGGTTTGCAAGGCACAGGCTTTGAGCATCTGATCAAATCCTGCTGCAACCAGAGCTTGCATTGCACCATGAACTCGACTACACAAACAGTGCGCCCAGTCACTCAGGAGGCCCCCAG
>JBEAMY010000110.1:0-12436 GCA_041165725.1 Pseudomonadota bacterium | reverse complement strand
CAAGTGGGTTGCCTGAATGTCGACCCAATGGCACCCTCAACCAACCCAGGTAGGCCCGCAGCACGCACAGGCCAGCAAGAAGCCCAGAAATCACATCGAGCAAAAGTGAGGCGATTTGAATCAGCATGGACGAAAGCATACACAGTTGTCGATACAGTGGCCGTGGGAGAATGCCTCGACACTTCACTTGGCACGGGTTTGTCCAGCCCTCAAGCTCATGAGCACTTTTCCCCATTCGACCCGCAGCACTTCCCCAGCGCCCCATGTGGAGCATCTGGGCCACACGCTCAGCGACTTCGATTTCGAATTGCCACCCGATCTCATCGCGCAGCACCCAGCGCCCCAGCGCAGCGCCTCGCGCATGCTCGATGGCCGCCACGGCCAAGCCATAGATCGGATCTTTCACGAACTGCCCAGCTTGCTGTTGCCGGGTGACTTGCTGGTGTTCAACGACACCCAAGTCGTCAAAGCCCGACTCTTTGGCCGCAAACCCACAGGCGGGCAGATGGAGTTGTTGATCGAGCGCGTGCTGCCCGACCGTGCCGGGGAGCGCCCGCACCAAGTGGTGGCGCACATGAAGGTGAGCAAAAAACCGCCGGCGGGCACGGTCTTGCTGCTTGATGGTGGCCATCAAGCCACTTTGCTGGGCCGTTGGCCCAATGAGCAAGGCGCCTTGTTTCACCTGGCCCTGAGCGATTCGCCTTTTGCCATCATGCAAGCACATGGCCACGTGCCATTGCCACCCTACATTGAGCATGCCGATGGGGCGGAAGACGAGTCGCGCTACCAAACGATTTTTGCGTCACAACCTGGTGCAGCCGCGGCCCCGACTGCGGCCTTGCATTTCGATCAAGCCGTGATGCAGGCATTGAAAACCCGCGGCGTTGAAACGGCCAATGTGACCTTGCACGTGGGCGCAGGCACCTTCCAGCCGGTCAAGACCGAGCGAATCAGTGAGCACCGCATGCACAGCGAGTGGTTCCGCATTCCTGAATCCACACTGAACGCGGTGGCGGCTTGCCGTGCGCGCGGCGGGCGAGTGGTGGCGGTGGGCACGACCACGGTGCGCACCTTGGAGTCTTGGGCTCAAAGCGGCACGACCGAAGGCGACACGCAGATCTTCATCACCCCAGGTTTTGACTTCAAGGTGGTGGACCTGCTCATCACCAACTTTCACCTGCCCAAATCCACCTTGCTCATGCTGGTCTCGGCTTTCACGGGTCACGCCTGCATGACGGCGCTCTATCGTCACGCCATTGCCCAGCGCTACCGTTTTTTCAGCTACGGCGATTGCATGTTGCTCGCCAGCTCCAACAGGAACCCCTCCCATGCTCAAGTTTGAATGCCTGCGCACCGAAGGCCTTGCCCGCAGAGGTCGCCTCACCCTCAACCATGGCGTGGTTCAAACGCCCATTTTCATGCCCGTGGGCACGTATGGCACGGTCAAGGGTGTGAGCCCCAGAAGCCTGGAAGAAATGGGGGCCCAGATCATTTTGGGCAACACCTTCCATTTGTGGATGCGCCCCGGACTGGACGTGATGCAAAGCTTTGGTGGGCTGCACGGCTTTGAACGCTGGAACAAACCCATACTCACCGACAGTGGTGGCTTCCAAGTCTGGTCATTGGGGGCGATGCGAAAAATCACCGAAGAGGGCGTCCACTTTGCTTCGCCGGTCAACGGCGACAAGCTCTTCATGTCGCCCGAGGTGAGCATGCAAATCCAGACCGTGCTCAACAGCGACATCGTCATGCAACTCGATGAATGCACGCCCTACGAAACCCAAGGCGTGCTGACCACTGAAGCCCAAGCGCGCAGCTCCATGGAAATGAGTCGCCGCTGGGCGCTGCGCTCCAAGGCCGAATTCGAACGGCTGGCCAATCCCAATGCCTTGTTTGGCATCGTGCAAGGCGGCATGTACGAATCCCTGCGACTGGAGTCCTTGCAGGCTTTGGTCGAGATGAACTTCCCGGGCTATGCCGTGGGTGGCGTGAGCGTGGGCGAACCCAAAGATGAAATGCGCCGCATCATGGCGCACACCCCCCATCGATTGCCCGCTGACAAACCGCGCTATCTCATGGGCGTGGGCACGCCCGAAGACTTGGTCGACGGCGTTCGCTGCGGGGTCGACATGTTCGATTGCGTCATGCCCACTCGCAACGCGCGCAACGGCACGATCTTCACGCGCTACGGCGACCTGAAGCTGAGGAACGCCCGCCACAAGTCCGATCAAGGTCCGCTGGACGAAACCTGCAGGTGTTACACTTGTGCGGGTCATGTGCGAAGCGATGGCAGTGTGAGCGGCGGTTTTTCGCGCGCCTACTTGCATCACCTCGACCGTTGCGGCGAAATGTTGGGCCCCATGCTCACCACGATTCACAACCTGCACTACTACCTGAACCTGATGCAGGACATCCGCGATGCCCTGGATCAAGGCCAATTTGCCGAATTCGCCAAACAGTTCGAGGTCGATCGCCGCAGAGGCGTGTGACTCAAGTCGACACCAGCCGAGCAAAGGCTTTGACGAAAAAATCCTCGCTGCCAAAGTTGCCGGACTTCAAGCTCAGATGCAGTCCATGACCCGCCGCTGCGCCCAAGGATTGCGGCAAGCGCGCATGGCACCAGGGCACGCCAGGGTCGATCTGAGCGCCAATTTGCAATTGCGTCACCGCCAAGGACTGAACGCAAGCGCCCGAGGTTTCGCCGCCAGCCACCACCAACTGGCCCACACCCGCTTGAACCAATCCAAGTGCGACGCGGGCCAAGGCTTGCTCAACCGCATGCCCCGCTTTGAGGCTGCCCCATTGGTCTTGAACGGCCTTGACCACCTCGGGTTCATCGGTGGAGTAAATGAGCACTGGACCTTTGGACAAAAGGGGCTTGGCCCAATCGATGGCTTCCTGGCTCAGGGCCTCGATCGCCGCATCGCCACCGGCCACCAGGGCCCGCACATCCAAAGCTTTGCAGGGCCAGGCCTGAGCTTTGACGTGGGCCACTTGGGCGCGCGTGGCCTGAGAGCAACTGCCAGACACCACCGCTTGCAGGCCCACAGCCTTTGGCAGTTGGGCGGCTTGAGGATTGGGCGCGATGCCCCAGTTGGCGGGCAATCCAATCGCCACGCCTGAGCCCCCCGTCACGAGCTTCATGCCCTTGAGGGCCTGCCCCAGGCGCATGAGGTCAGCGTTGTCCACCGCATCGACGATGGCCACGCCCACGCCTTGCTGGCGCAGTTGTGCAAAACGCTGCTTCACGGCATCAGGGCCATGCGAGACCGCCTTGTGGTCCACCAAGCCCACCGGCTTGGTGCACTGGCCTTGCATGACTTTGACCAAGTTGGATTCGGTCATGGGCGTGAGCGGGTGGTGACGCATGCCACTGTCGCTGAGCAACACATCGCCCACGAACAAATGGCCTTTGAACACCGAGCGTTGGTTATCGGGAAATGCCGGCGTGGCCATGGTGAAGTCGCAAGACAGCGCCTTCATCAAGGCTTCGGTGACTGGCCCGATGTTGCCGCGCACATCGCCCTCGTACCAACTGTCAAAGGTCGAGCAATATTTGAAATAGATTTGCTCTGCGCCCTGAGCCTGCAACCAAGACAAGGCATGCAGCGACTGCTGCACCGCCTCGACAGGCGGGATGGTTCGCGACTTGAGGGCCACCACCACGGCATCGACTGAGGCATCGAGCGGCTCCACTGGCACACCAATGGTCTGGACCACCCGCATGCCTGCACGGACCAGGTTGTTGGCCAAGTCGGTGGCCCCGGTGAAATCATCTGCAATGCAACCCAAGCGCATCAGGTCTCTCCCTCAATGAATACAGTGAGAACACCGGTGTAACCATGTATCTGGCGATGGGCAATTTCACCGGCGGCGAAAAATCCCACCAGGGGCACATCCCCCAGGGCTTCGCGCAAGATCTGCAACTCCGCATGCGGTGCTCCAAAGTGCGGTCCACCACGCCCCGAACAAGAGACATACACAGCCCCTTGGATGGGACTGGACATCAAGGCATTGGACTGAGTTTCGCCCACAGCGGAATGACGCCCCTCCAGTGACTCGACCACCTCGCGCACCTCGGTGGCCATGCGACGCAAGTCGGCACGCGCCGCTGCCACATCGCGTCGGCAAAAACTCAAGCTCATGCCCTCTTGCACTTCATCGGCAATCACCACCGCTTGGCGTGCAGGGTCAAGCCCAATGATGTGCCTGACCATCACCTCTTCGCCAAACGCCTTGTGGGGCGAAGCCAGGATCGATTGCGTTGAGGCATTGGATCGGCTCACCCCAACCAGCGTCTGGCGCACTTTGGCCACCGCCTGCTCGGGTTGATCCAATGAAGTGGCGAGCTCTTGCATGAGGACTTCCAGAGCGGGTTGCTCATCAAGTGCCTCGATCACGTGCCCTTGTGCACGCGTGATCGCGCGCTTAGGGCCCAAAGGTTGGCAGCCTTGCGTGACCCGACACACCAAGCCCACACCTGAGCCCAAAGCCAGGCCGCTCAAGCCACCTTCAAACACACCCGAGTGCGACAAAGCTGTAGGGCGCTGATCCCAGCCATTGACCGCAAATTGAATCGGGCCGTGGCGACTCGCGCACAAGCCCCCCATCAGTTCGCCCGACTGCGTGAGGCCCGCCAAATCCTCGATGAGTTCGCCCAACATCGGGGTCATGGGATCGGCATGGACCAAGGCCGCATGGGGTCTGAAACCCAAGGACGCTTGATGGCCCAGGGGAGAGATTCCGTTGAACACCTGAAACTGATCCTCGGGCCACTCGCACAACATCACGGCAAGGCCTGGTTCATCGAAATACTCCACCCCGCTGGCGCAAACGCCAACACCCACCGTGCCACACCAATGGCGGATCTCGGGCAATGCCTGGCGCAAGACATCGAGCAAGGCCGAGGCTTGGTCAGCGTAGGCATCGGTGGCATAGACCAAGGCAACATTGGGGCGGTTGATGAGCGCAAACTCCTGATCGGCCACCGGGTTGGCCAGCTGAGCCTTGAGTTGCGCCACCACCAAACTGGCCGCCATGGACCAGTGCGGGTGCGTCGCGTGACCGCAAATGAAACGCGCCATGTGGGAGCTTGCTGCCTTGAGGATCAGGACTTGCGAGCGCGGGTGCGGGTGTGCTTGGCCGCAGGCGACTTGCGTGCCGCGGTGGCTGGCTTGTCTGCTTTGGACTTGGCGCCGGCGCTGGAATGGGCGGCCGTCTTGCTGACGCGCTCGCCCACCGCAGTCACCGCTTCTTGAGCGCGGCGCTGCATGTCGGTCATGCTTTGCTGAGCGATCTGGCCAAACTGGCTGGCCAGGTTGGTCCACAGCCGCATGGCCTCTGGGCCTGCGCCCGCTTGCGCAGCGGTGGGCTCGCCTGCATCGTGAGCCTCAGCGGCCTGAGCGGTCTCAGTCTTGCTCCCCGCACGGCTTGCGCTTTTCTTGGGCTGAAGGGCCGTCTTCCAGTCCACATTCATTTGTTGCAAGGTAGAAAGCGTCATGCGCTGCACCTCAAGTGCTTGAATGGTGGCGGACAAGGCTTTGGCGTTTTGTTCCAACCAGAAGTGAACCGTCTTGAGCTCCTGAATGCGCTGATCCAACTCTTTGGGGTCCAGCGTGGGCTTGAGCCAGGGATTGAGCGAGGCGGTCTGAGCGCTGCTGAGCGACTTGAGGAAATCAAAACCTGGCAAATTGGCGAAAAAAGAAGGGGTGCTGTCGCTCATTGCTTTTCTCCTTGGGCTGAAAACGGCACGATGCGCTGATCAATGGCGCCAAAAATCGACTGGCCGTCTTGGCCCTTCATCTCGATGCGGATGGTGTCCCCGAATTTCATGAAGTCGGTGCTGGGCTTGCCGTCCAGAATGGTTTCCATGGCACGCTTCTCGGCAATGCAGCTGTAGCCATTGGGCCAGGTCTTGACGCCTTGCTGCTCCACCGCCTGGTTGCTGACCGTGCCACTGCCCACGATGGAGCCCGCTCGCACGTTGCGGGTTTTGGCCAAATGCGCGATCAGTTGCCCAAAGTGAAAGGTCATGGGGGCTGCATCGCAATGGCCCACCCGTCGTCCATTCCAGGTGGACTGCAGCTTGAGGTGCACGCGGCCGTCTTGCCAGGCCGAGCCCAATTCGTCCAGGGTCACGGCCACTGGCGAAAACGCGGTGGCGGGTTTGCCCTGCAAAAAGCCAAAGCCCTTGGCGAGTTCGTCAGGGATCAAGCGGCGCAGCGACACGTCATTGGCCAACATCACCAAGCGGATGGCCTCCAACCCTTGCTCGGGCGTAGCACCCATGGTGACATCGCCAGTGACCACGGTGATCTCGGACTCGAAATCAATGCCCCAGTCCTCGCTGATGCACACCACATCGTCACAAGGACCCATGAAGTCATCGCTTCCGCCTTGGTACATCAGCGGGTCGGTGTAGTAGGTGGCGGGCACTTCGCTGTTGCGGGCCGCCCTCACCAATTCGACATGGTTGAGGTAGGCCGAGCCATCGGCCCACTGATAGGCGCGCGGCAAAGGGGCCATGCACATGCGCGGATCAAAAGCGAATGCGTGACGCGCCTTGCCCTGGTTCAGGGTTTCATAGAGGTCTTGCAGTTGCGGCCAATGGAAATTCCAGTCGTCGAGCACTTGCTGCAGGTGGGCAGCGATGCCCGTGGCAAAGTGGGCTTGAGTGAGGTCACGGGAAACGACAACGAGTTGTCCGTCGCGTGAACCGTCTTTGTAGGTGGCAAGTTTCATGGGGTTTTTCCTGCGGATCTGCCGCCTGGGCCCACATTGGGCACAATGCAATCCAAGTTGCATCATATTCGCCCATGAACGCTTCAAGCCCCCTGGAAGTCACCGATCCGGCATCGCCCAGCAAGCGAAGCTTTGCTCAGGGTTTGGGCGCGTTGGCTCTGGGCTTGAGCTGGGGCGCGTGCACATGGCCTGGGCAAAACGCTCATGCCGCACCAGCAAGCTCCACATCGACTTGGCCCGCCCGACAAAAGTGGACCTACAGGGTCGAAGGTCGAGCCAGCGGCATCCCTTACCGCACCGAGTCCTCATTGGCATTGAACCTGGAGGCCGGGCAATACCAACTGGTCAACGAGGTGCGCCTTCCCTTCCTGGGCAGCCAAATCCAAACCAGCGCTGGCCGTTGGAGCGATGCGCAGGGGCCACAACCCCAACACTTCAGCGACAGCAAACGCAAAGAGCGAGATGCGCGATTCGAAGCCAGCCAAGGGCAAATTGTGTTCGTGTCGACCCAACTCAAAACCGCCTGGGTTCAAGGGGTTCAAGACCGCACCAGTTTGTTGCTGACCCTGGCCCATCGCTGCATGGTTCAGGCCCATGAACTCAAAGCTGGGTTGCGCTGGACGGTGCCTGTGATCTCGTCATCGGGCGTTGATCCCTGGGCCCTGGAATGTCAGGGCTTGCAAAGCTTGGAGCTCCCCATCGGGCGCATGAGCGCATGGCAATGGGACAGGGTCAACTTGCCCGAGGGCGAAGCGGCTTTGAGCCTTTGGATGTCGCCCTCATCAGGCTTTGGCCCAGCGCGCTTGCTCATGGTCCAGTCCAACGGCGACCGCGCCGATCAGCGGCTCAGTCAGTGGGACCGCAGCCCCAATTGAGCAATGGCAAAGTGGGGTCGACGCGCAACCGGGCTGGGACCGATGTGGGTGAGAAGTGAAGCGCGTTTTCAGGCCAATCGCTTGATGGCCGCAGCCAGCGTGCTGACCATTTGATCGATTTGCGAATCGGTCACGATGTAAGGGGGCGCAAACACCAGGTTGTCGCCCGCTGATCGAACCAACACACCGTGCTTGAAGCAATCGAGGAAGACGTCATAGGCCCGCTTGCCCGGCGCACCCGGTGCAGAAGACAGCTCGACCGCCGCGGCCAGTCCCAGTGAACGGATACCGATCACATGGGGCAAGCCCTTGAGTTGGCTGTGCATGGCGTCACCCAGCACTTTGCCCATGCGCCCAGCGCGCTCAAAGAGCTGCTCTTGCTGAAAGAGGTTGAGCGTGGCCACGGCCGCCGCGCACGACACCGGATGACCCGAATAGGTGTAGCCATGGAACAAATCGGCCACATGGTCGGGGGCATCGGGGTTGACCAAGGCCTCGTGGATGCTGTCTCGGCAAATCACGCCGCCCAGAGGCTGAACGCCATTGGTGACGCATTTGGCAAAGTTGAGCATGTCGGGAACCACGCCATAGAAATCGGCAGCAAAGTTGGTCCCCATGCGGCCAAAGCCAGTGATGACTTCATCGAACACCAGCAAGATGCCGTGCTTGTCGCAGATCTCGCGCAGGCGCTTGAGGTAGCCCTTGGGGCCGATGTACCAACCCGCTGATCCGGCCACGGGCTCGACGATGATGGCCGCCACGTTGCTGGGGTCGTGCAATGGCAAGATGCGGTTTTCAAGTTCGAGCAAGGGGTCTTCGCTCCAGACCGGCTCCTCGTTGTGGATGTAAGCGTGGTTGACCGGGTCATGGATGAAACGCAGGTGGTCGACTCGGGGCAAGAGGGCTGTGCCAAACACCTTGCGGTTGGCCGGGATGCCGCCAATGCTCATGCCGCCAAACCCTACGCCGTGATAGCCCCGCTCGCGACCGATGAACACATTGCGATGGCCTTGGCCACGGGCGCGGTGATAGGCCAGCGCCACTTTCATGGCGGTGTCGGCCGCTTCAGAGCCCGAGTTGCAGAACAAGACCTTGTTGAGGTCGCCGGGCGCCATGGACGCGATCTTGTCGGCCGCCATGAAGGCCTTGTCGTTGCTGGCGTTGAAAGCCGTGGCGTAGTCCAAGGTATCGAGTTGCTGTTTGATGGCTTCGTTGATCTCGCGGCGGTTGTGGCCAGCGCCCACGCACCACAAGCTGGAGATGCCGTCGAGCACCTGACGGCCATCGTGGGTGGTGAAGTGCATGCCGTCAGCCTTGACGAAAACCCGAGGCACTTCGCGGAAGTGTCGATTGGGCGTGAACGGCAGCCACTGGTGGTCCATGGACCAACCGGTAGCGGGGTTGGCGTTGGCGCTGTTGCGGTCTTGAGGATCTTGGTAAGCCATGGGCTTCTCCTGGTTCAGGACATCAAAGTCCGGTGAAGTTCGTCAAAGGGTCACTGAGTTTAGTGGAGCCCCAGGTTTTGGCAAGTGAAGCTGAGAGAATGCGCCCATCATGAAAAACGCCCACATCCTGACCCTTTCCTGTCCCGATCGCGCCGGCATCGTCCATGCGGTTTCCGGATTTTTGTTCGAGCGGCAAGGCAACATCGAAGAGGCCAGCCAGTTCAACGACCCGGTCACCGGGCTTTTCTTCATGCGCGTTCAATTTGAAGGGGTCAGCGACATCGAGGGCTTTCGCCGCGACTGGCAGCTGCTGGCTCAAGGCTTTGCCATGCGTTGGAGCCTGCACGCGGCCCATGCGCCCATGCCCACCGTATTGATGGTGAGTCGCGAGGGGCATTGCCTCAATGACTTGCTGTTTCGCTGGAAGTCTGGGCTTTTGTCCATCGATGTGCGCGCCATCATCAGCAACCACAGGGACTTCTACCAACTGGCCGCCAGCTACAACGTGCCGTTTCACCATGTCCCCGTCACGGCCGACACCAAAGACCAAGCCGAATCGCGACAGCTCGAAATCATTCAGGCCGAAGGGGCCGAGCTCGTGGTGCTCGCGCGCTACATGCAAATCCTCTCCAACCGGCTGTGCGAACAGCTGGCGGGCAAAGCCATCAACATCCACCACAGTTTTCTGCCCAGTTTCAAGGGCGCCAAGCCTTATCACCAAGCGCACGAGAGAGGCGTCAAGCTCATCGGTGCCACTGCCCATTACGTCACCACCGACTTGGACGAAGGCCCCATCATTGAGCAAGACGTGGCTCGCGCCGACCACAGCTTGGCCGTCGAAGACCTCACTGCGCTTGGAAAAGACACAGAAAGCCAAGTTCTTGCCCGTGCGGTCAAATGGCATTGCGAGCATCGCGTTTTGCTCAACGGCCACAAAACCGTGGTCTTTCGCTGACCCAAGTTTTGATTTGCCCGGAGCCTGCTGATGAACGCACCTGACAAGTTGTCCTCTGTTTCTCTAGAGACCCAGGCCTTGCGCGAACGCGTTGTGGCAGCGCTTCTTGATGTGTTGCCCGACCATGCCGTCTTGCACCGCAACGAAGAAACCACGCCCTACGAATGCGATGGGCTCACGGCTTACCGCCAGCGTCCCTTGTGCGTGGCTTTGCCCGAAACCGAGGCCCAGGTTCAGGCCGTGCTCAAGGCCTGCCATCGCCTGCAAGTGCCGGTGGTGGCCCGAGGTGCGGGCACGGGCTTGTCGGGCGGGGCCATGCCCCACGGACAGGGCGTGACCCTGTCCATGGCCAAATTCAATCGCATCGTGTCCATAGACCCTGCCGCGTGCACCGCCGTGGTTCAGTGCGGCGTGCGCAATCTGGCCATCAGCGAAGCGGCAGCGGCTCATGGGCTTTACTTCGCACCCGACCCTTCCAGCCAAATCGCCTGCACGATTGGGGGCAACGTCGCCGAAAACTCGGGCGGGGTGCATTGCCTCAAATACGGCCTGACCCTGCACAACGTGGTCAAGGTCAGGGGCTTCACCGTGGAAGGCGAGACCATCGAATTTGGCGGCACCGCTTGGGACAGCCCCGGCCTCGATTTGCTGCCTCTGGTCATCGGCTCTGAAGGCATGCTGGCCGTCACCACCGAAGTGACGGTCAAACTCAAGCCCCGTCCCCAATTGGCACGCTGCATCATGGCCAGTTTTGATGATGTGCAAAAAGCCGGCGATGCGGTGGCTGCCGTGATCGCAGCTGGCATCATCCCCGCGGGCTTGGAAATGATGGACAAGCCCATGACGGCGGCCGTTGAAGACTTTGTCCACGCAGGCTACGACCTGAGCGCACAAGCCATTTTGTTGTGCGAGTCCGATGGCACTCCCGAAGAGGTGGCCGAAGAAATCGAACGCATGTCGGCCGTGCTCACCCAAAGCGGCGCGACCGCCATTGCGGTCAGCCAAGACGAAGCCGAGCGCTTGCGCTTTTGGAGTGGCCGCAAGAACGCATTTCCGGCCAGCGGACGCATCAGCCCCGACTACATGTGCATGGACTCAACCATTCCACGCAAGCGACTCGCCGACATCCTCAAAGCCATTGCACACATGGAGACGCAATACAACTTGCGTTGCGCCAACGTGTTCCACGCCGGCGACGGGAATTTGCACCCTCTGATCCTCTTCGATGCCAACGACCCCGACCAGTTGCACCGCGCTGAGTTGTTTGGCGCAGACATCTTGGAAACCAGTGTGGCCATGGGCGGCACGGTGACCGGCGAGCATGGTGTGGGCATAGAAAAGCTCAACAGCATGTGTGTTCAGTTCACCGCGCAAGAACGCGAGCAGATGTTTGCCGTCAAGCGGGCCTTTGACCCTCAGGGTTTGCTCAACCCGGGCAAAGTGATTCCAACTCTGCAGCGTTGCGCCGAATATGGCCGCATGGTGGTGCGAGGCGGCTTGCTGCCCCACCCTGAACTGGAGCGCTTCTGAGCTTCTGAGCTTCTGAATTTCAGGCTAGTTACCTGAGCCTTCAAACCGAAGCCTCATGTCTCATCAAGGGGCAATCACCTCAACACTGAATACCTGGTTGGATTTGACTGGATCTACCGTCACCTTGACCGCGCGGTAGTCGCCCACGCCGCCCGGCACCTGAAGTCGGTAGAGGTTGTTCAACGTTTGATCGTTCAGCTTGAAGGGGCGATCGAAAGTGTAGGTGTGCGAATCGCCATGAACCAGCAAAACGGGTAACCCACTTTGATGCGCGAGAGGAATCAAGACTTGCCCCACGCTTCTTAAAAACCCCGAATCAGCAGGGAAAGCATGGCGGGCATTGCTCTCCACCAAGGGATCGGCCTGCATGGCCAGCACCACGGCCTTGGCCTTGGTGTCTTTGGCCCAGGTAAAAAGCGCCTCGATCCAGGCCACATTGGCTTTGTCCCTGGCCTCAAATTCAGCCATGGCTGAAGGCCGTTTGGGGTCCCGGTTGTTGTTGCTGCCCACTATGTGGACCGTGGCAAATGCGATGCCCTGGTTCTGCCAGCGCCGGTTTTCGACCCAATCGGGATAGGCCGCTTGCAACTTGGGTTGGGACTGCAAAGTCAAAGGGGTTTGGCCCAAGGACTTTTCATCGGTGAAAAAAACTTTTCGCAGCTGAACCAACCGCTCCACTGGATCGTAGGAACCATTGTTGCCCCGGTGGCAGTCTGTCCATTCGTTATCGCCCGGCGTGTAGACCAAGGCTTTTTCAAACCGCTGGAAATTGCCCTTCTGAAAAACAAACTCCTCGTCATCGCAACGCGACGAGCCCGATTTGATGTCGCCGATGTGAATGGCAAAGGGCAGGCCTGTGCGGTTGATCGCATCGATCAAACGTTCGTAAG
>JBEAMY010000109.1:0-3978 GCA_041165725.1 Pseudomonadota bacterium | reverse complement strand
CAAAGATCAAAAAGGCTTTGGCCTGAGTTGCCAGCCCAGCTTCATCAACATCCAACAGTTCTACATCGAGGGCTATTTGGTGGAACGCCTCATGGCCCTCAAGCATGCTGGTGCGCCGGTTGATCTGCGCTGGTCAAGTCGGGTGGTGGCCTGCACACAAAGCGCAAACCAAGTCAGCCTGGATGTTGAAACGCCCGAAGGCACTTATGCTTTGAAGGCCCAGTGGGTGGTGGACGCGAGTGGCTCTCACACGCCTTTTCACCAATGGATGGGCGTTGAGATGAAGGGCGAACGGGGCGATGACCGCTGGTGCATCGCTGATGTGCGCTTCAAAGACACGCCACCGACTGAGCGTCACACTTGGATCGAAGCCCCATTCAACGACAACCGGGCGGTTTGGCAACACCTCATGGGCGATGCGGTGTGGCGCATCGACTACCAAATGGCGCCCGACTCTGACCCGGCCGAAGTGAGCAAAGAGTCGGTGGTCAGAGAACGCCTGGCGCGGCAATTCGGACCCGATGTCCAATGCGACATCGTTTGGGTCGGGCCTTATGCCTACCGAAGCGTTTACCTCGACCATTTGCAATCGGGACGGGTGTTTTTCATGGGCGACACCGCAAAAATCGTGAGCCCATTTGGCGCAAGGGGCGGCAACACTGGCATCGCCGATGCCGACAACTTGGCGTGGAAGATCGCGGCCATCCATCATGGAAGGGCCACGCCTGCACTCTTGAAAAGCTACAACGAAGAACGGCATCAGGCTGCCGAACAAAACATCCGTGTGACGCGACGCACCGCGCATTTTTTACGCCCCAAAGACGGTGTGGAAAAACTTTTCCGAACCGCAACGATTGCACTGGCAAGGCGACACGCGTTTGCCCGTCCGCTGATCAACACTGGGCGCATGGCAGAAGCCAATCGCTACACCAAATCCAGCATCTGCGCGCTTGGAGGTGGGGTGTACATGCCCAACGTGCCGCTTCAATGGGTCAATGGACAAAAGGGGCAATGGCGCGATGTGCTGGCGTGGGCCAAAGGTCGATTGGTCGTTTTGGTCTTTGGCACGCTCAGCCGCAGCGATGCCCAACGCCTGCGCGAACTCAGTGCCGGCGCCGATGTGCGTGTGATTCAAGTGGTGAGCCATGCCAAAGAAGCGCAAGCCCATGAGGTGATTTTGGACACCCAAGGTTTGGTGCGAAGCGCTGCACAGGCAAGCCAGGCACGCTGGTCGCTGATTCGCCCCGACAGCTATGTGGCCGCTGTGGGTTCGCACCTCGATGGTGGGTTGGTCAAGGCGGTGAGCCGGGCCATTGCTTTGTCGGCTTGAATCATGAGCATTCGCATTGACATCGTTTCAGACGTGGCCTGCCCTTGGTGTGCCGTGGGTTTGGCGAGTTTGGAGCGCGCGCTCGAGCGTTTGGGCAATTCGGTGAGCGTTGAACTTCATTTCCAGCCCTTTGAGCTCAACCCCAACATGTCGCCCGAAGGCGAAGACGCCACGCAGCACCTCATGAAGAAATATGGACTGAGCGAAGCCCAGGTGGTGGCCAATCGAGACCGCATCCGAGATCGGGGTGCGGAAGTGGGTTTTGAATTTCACCCCATGGGTAGAGGCAGGGTTCACAACACCTTCAAAGCCCATTTGTTGTTGCAATGGGCTGAAGAAAGCCAAGTACCAGGGGCGCAGCTGAAGCTCAAAAAAGCTTTTTTGCGGGCGCACCAAGGCCAAGCGCTCAACATCAATGATGATCAAGTCTTGCTCGATTGCGTGGTACTTGCCGGACTGGACACGGCTCAAGCCCAAGACGCATTGAAGCAACCTGGCTCGCTCACCCAGACGGTGCGTGAGCGCCAAGATCACTACCGGCAAGCGGGCATTCAATCGGTGCCCGCTTTCATCTTTGACCAGCAGTACCTGATCAGCGGCGGCCAACCGGTAGAGGTGTTCGAACAGGCTTTGATGCAACTCTCAGCCTCGAATCCGACTTCATCCTCCACTTGAACCGCTGCACCTACCTGCCCTCTTAAAATGATGGCCCACGGATGTCCGGGCCGATGCACCCCTGCAGCGCTTTGGGCTACGCCCTCCCAACCAGATTCAAAATCATGACTCAAACGCCTCAGCAGCCTGGACTAGAAAGCCTCTCCAAATCATTCGATCCTGCCCAGGTCGAGGCCCAGTGGGGTTCCGTATGGGAGACCTCTGGCGTGGGTCGTGCTGGCCACAGAGGCACAGGCAAGGCGCAAGTTGGCACCGAAGCTTTTGCGATTCAGCTGCCGCCTCCCAATGTGACCGGCACTTTGCACATGGGACATGCGTTCAATCAAACCATCATGGACAGCCTCACTCGAATGCACCGCATGAGGGGTCACAACACTTTATGGGTGCCAGGCACTGACCACGCGGGCATCGCCACCCAGATCGTGGTTGAGCGCCAGTTGCAGTCGCAAGGCATCAGCCGCCACGACATGGGCCCCACGCCCGATGTGGCGCGCAAAAATTTTGTGGCCAAAGTTTGGGAATGGAAAGAGCAATCGGGCAACACCATCACCCAACAAATGCGCAGAATGGGCGCTAGCGTCGATTGGAGCCGCGAATACTTCACCATGGACGACCAGCTCTCCAAGGTCGTGACCGAGACCTTTGTTCGTCTCTACGAGCAAGGCTTGATCTATCGGGGCAAGCGGCTCGTCAACTGGGACCCGGTTTTGCAAAGTGCCGTGTCTGACCTGGAAGTGGAAAGCACCGAAAGCGATGGCAAGATGCATTACATCTGCTACCCGTTTGCAGATGGCCCTCAGACGGTTGATGGGGCAGTGCAAAAGGGCATGACGATTGCCACCACCCGTCCCGAAACCATGCTGGCCGATGGGGCTTTGGCAGTTCACCCTGAAGACGAACGCTACCAGCATTTGGTGGGCAAGTTGGTGGATCTGCCTTTGTGTGGCCGTCAAATTCCCATCATTGCCGATGACTTTGTGGACCGCGAATTTGGCTCAGGTTGCGTCAAGATCACTGGGGCGCACGACTTCAACGACTACGCCTGTGCCTTGCGCCACGACTTGCCTCTCATCACCATCTTCACGCTCGACGCGCGGATCAACGACAACGGCCCTGAAGCCTACCGAGGCCTGGACCGCTACGAAGCGCGCAAAGCCGTGCTCAAGGACTTGGAAGCTCAGGGCTTTTTGTTGGAGATCAAACCCCACAAGTCGATGTTGCCGATTTGCGCACGCACCGGCCAAGTGGTCGAGCCCATGCTGACTGACCAGTGGTTTGTCGCACTGACCCGTGTGAGCCCTCAAGACCCCATGGGTAAAAGCATTGCCCAAAAAGCCATTGATGCCGTCAGCAGCGGCGCCGTCAAGTTTGTTCCCGAGAATTGGGTCAACACCTACAACCAATGGATGAACAACATTCAGGACTGGTGCATTTCTAGGCAGCTCTGGTGGGGGCATCAAATCCCGGCTTGGTACGACGAAGACGGCAAGGTGCATGTGGCTCGCACCGAAGCCGAAGCTCAAGCCAAAGCACCTGGCAAAACCCTCAGACGCGATGAGGACGTGCTGGACACTTGGTACTCATCAGCCTTGGTTCCGTTTTCCACATTGGGTTGGCCGGAATCTGCAACCGGCGAAGGCCCCAGCGATCAAGACCTCTACTTGCCAAGTTCAGTTCTGGTCACGGGTTACGACATCATTTTTTTCTGGGTGGCCCGCATGATCATGATGACCACCCACTTCACGGGACGTGTGCCTTTCAAGCATGTCTACATCCATGGCCTGGTGCTCGATGCACAAGGCAAGAAGATGAGCAAGTCCGAGGGCAATGTCCTCGATCCGGTGGACTTGATCGATGGCATTGAATTGCCCAGCTTGCTGGAAAAGCGCACCCAAGGTCTTCGCAAACCCGAGACAGCGCCCCAGGTTCGCAAAAACACCGAAAAAGAATTTCCCCAAGGCATCCCTGCCTAC
>JBEAMY010000108.1:0-2802 GCA_041165725.1 Pseudomonadota bacterium | reverse complement strand
TGATCGGTGCGCTGCCTGGAAATGGCACGTTTTGCATGGGCACGCCAATCGCATCGCCCAAGACCATGCCAAAGAAATGGTGGGGTGAGCCCAAGGCAGGAATGCCGTAATTTGCCGACTGAGGATTCTTTTTGGCCCACTCGACAAATTCGGCCCAGGTGTTGACTTTGGGGTTGGTGCCCACAGCAAAACCAAACGCAAATTCAGCCACCGTGCCAATGGGCACGATGTCTTTTTTGGAGTCGTAATTGAGCTTCTTGAAGGTGAAGGGATAGAGGGCAGTCAAGGCATCCGGCCCCAACATCACCACGCTGCCGTCGGCTGGAGAAGCTTTGAGCACATCAACCGCAATGCGGCCACCAGCGCCCGGTTTGTTATCAACAAGAACAGCTCGGCCCAATTCGGTCTTTGCCTTGTCAGCCACCAAGCGAGCGATGGCATCAAAAGAACCACCCGCTGGGAAGCCCACCAAAATTTTTGCGGGCGCTGCCTCTTGGGCAAGCACTTGGCTCATTGCAGACAAGCCCAACACGCTGCACAACAGTGCGTTCACAACAGAGCGACGGGTAGTTTTCACGAAAGTCTCCTTGGTCATGGGTCATGAAGGCAGGACCTTTTCCGCAAGGGAGTGGCCCCTGTTCAGCAGGCTTTAAAAGCCTTCTTCGCCGGATTGTCGGACAATCCAACCTTGGCCATGCTCGGACATACCCTGCCCCGCTCACTCGACCTTGCCAATTTTTCTGACCACCTCGACCATTCGCCGCACATCGGCTTGAACGTATTTTTCAAAATCAGCGCTGTCCAAAAACAGCACAGGGCTGCCCGCGTTCTGAATGATTTCTTTGACCCTGGCATCGTTGGCAGCAAATCGAGCCGCGGCGCGCAGTCGCTGCGCAATGGGCTCTGGTGTGGCTGCGGGAATGAAAAGACCCGACCACTGAGCGTATTCGGTGGCATAACCCGAGTCCTTCAAGGAGGGCACATCGGGCATGGATTCAAGCCGGGCATTGCCCCAGTGACCAAGGACGCGGATCTTTCCCGCCTTCACGTGCTGCAAAACGGTGGCAGGTCCTGTCGATACGGCCTCGATTTGCCCGCCCAGCAGGGCCAAGACCGCTGGGCCAGCGCCGGTATAGGGCACGTGCATGAGCTGAATGCCCGCTGTTTGAGCCAGCATCTCCATGGGGATGTGCATGGTGCCGTAATTGCCCGACGAACCATAGTTGATGGCCTTGGGTTTTTTCTTGGCGTCCTCCACAAAATCCTTGACGGTTTTCCAGGGTGAGTCGGCACGCACAGCGAGCACAGTGGGGTCAGCGGTGTAACGAGCAATGGCCTTGAGGTCGCCATGACCAAACATCGGGGCTCTGCCCACGATCACATCGGCCTCTGGAATCACGCTGAAAGACGACAAGGCCATGACCACGGTGTAGCCGTCGGGTTTGGCTTTGGCCACCAAACCCATGCCGATGCCACCGCCCGCACCCGGCTTGTTTTCAATCACCACAGGCTGCCCCAAATCGCGCGACATGGCTTCGGCCACTGGGCGCGCCACGATGTCGGCAAGACCACCAGGTGGGAAAGGTACCACCATGGTGATGGCTCTAGAGGGGAAGTTGGCGGATTGCGCCGACGCACTGCCCCATGCACCCAAACAACAAGCGGTGAACAAGACAGTGGTCCAACGGCGAGAAAGCTTCATCACGGTCTCCTTAATCCAATGCAAAGTGAAGTGAGCATGGCAGAAGTGTCATGCACCTTGGGCCCATTAGCAACAACACAGGCAACAGCATGGACCACGTGCATGAGCAACAACCGCTCAGGCCACCGCCTGTTGCTGTGTCAGCGATTCGATTTCGGCCTCGCTCAAACCCAATTCACTGAGGATGGCTTGGGTGTGCTCGCCAGCCTTGGGTGGATGCAACCTCACACCCGGTCGCTGGCCAGATAGCGTCAAGGGCAACAGTGCGGCCTTGGCACTTTGACCCGCTTGGGGTCCATCGCTCAGTTGCACATTGGCCAAGCCCCCAGTTGCGCAAAGATGTGGGTCGTCCAGCAAGTCTTGCGGCTTTGCGATGGGGGCAAAGGGCAAACCCGCAGATTCAAAAAGCGCAGACAACTCACTTGCGCTCCAAGCCTTGAGGCGCTCTCTAAGAATGGGCATCAACTCAGGACGCATCCGAACCCGGTCATTGTTGGTTCTGTAGCGGTCATCGGCATACAGATCGGCAAACCCCAAGATCTCGCAGAAGGTTTTCCATTGGCTGTCGCTCACTGCAGCCAAAAAGATTTGCTCGTGGTTTTTCACGGTGAACACGTCATACACCGCCCAGGCGGAAATGCGATTGGGCATGGGGTCGGGTGCAACGCCTGTGATCGCGTACTGCATCATGTGTTGACCCACAAGAAAAATATTGTTTTCGAAAAGCGCCGCCTGTACGTCTTGCCCACGCCCAGTGATGCCTCGTTGCACCAGCGCGCCCATCACACCAATTGCACCAAACATGCCACCCATGATGTCGTTGACACTGGTGCCTGCTCTCAAGGGATCTCCAGGCCGCCCCGTCATGTAGGCCAAGCCACCCATCATTTGAACCACCTCATCAAGCGCGGTTCGATGTTCGTATGGCCCGGGTAGAAAACCCTTGAGGCTCACATGAATGAGTCTTGGGTTTTCTGCTGAGAGGCTGGCGTAATCCAATCCAAACTTGGCCATGGTGCCCGGTTTGAAATTCTCAGCCACCACATCAGCACTGGCGCATAAACGCTTGGCGATGGCTGCCCCTTGAGGGTGCTGCAAAT
>JBEAMY010000107.1:0-4800 GCA_041165725.1 Pseudomonadota bacterium | reverse complement strand
CAGCGCCGTCATCAAAAGGTGTTGGAAGAAGCGCCTGCACCTGGCTTGAGCCAGGCTCTGCGTGAGCGCATGGGTCAAGCGGCGGTGGCTGCAGCGAGGGCTGTGGGCTACGTCGGTGCCGGCACGGTGGAGTTCATTGTTGAACAAACAGACCGTGGCATGGATTTCTTCTTCATGGAAATGAACACCCGCTTGCAAGTCGAGCATCCAGTGACCGAGGCCATCACCGGCTTGGATTTGGTCGAGTGGCAATTGCGCGTCGCAGCGGGCGAGCCTTTGCCCTTGTCGCAGGATCAGGTTCGCATGATGGGGCATGCCATCGAGGCGCGCATTTGCGCCGAAAGCCCGGAGCGCGATTTCCTGCCCGCCACGGGCAGCTTGCAAGTGTTGCGGGTGCCACCGGCCAGCCGGTTTGTGCCGGGTGCAGTGCGCTGGGACAGTGGGGTTCGTGAAGGCGATGCCATCACGCCGCACTATGACCCCATGATCGCCAAACTGATTGTTCATGGGCGAGACCGCCATGAGGCCTTGCGCCGACTCGATCTCGCATTGCGCGAGCTGAATGTGGTGGGTTTGGACACCAACATCGACGCCTTGCGTCGCATTGCGCAAAGCCCATCGTTTGCCCATGCCAATCTCGACACCGGCCTCATTGCCCGTGAGCGCGAACACATTCTTGCCGGCATGGCAGAGGATGCCATTGACCGTGCGACCCTGAGCGTGTTGGCGGTTTCTCAGGCCTTGCAACACAACGAGGCGGGTGCTGACATCTGGTCGCGCAACGATGGCTGGCAAGCTTGGGGCCAGCGCAAATCGGAAATTCGGTTCGAGGTGGCGGGTCGCGATCCCATTGCTGTGCAATGGCGTCACGCTTTTGACGGACAAGTCTGGGCGAGCTGTTCAACGCGCGTTGCCCAAGACCAACCATTGCGGGCCCAACCCGTCAATGCCCATGACCGCTTTGGCGAATGGGCCTTTGAATGGGGGCGTTTGCGCTGGCAAGCCTCGGTTCATGCCATGAGGCCGCTGGCCGATGCGGGCCATGCTCAGGCCTGGATGGTCAGGATGGACGAAGGCAGCTGCAAACTCTTGGCTTTGCCCAGCTGGACCTTGCCCGAAGTCGCTGGCGGTGGAGGCGGTGGTCTGAATTCACCCATGCCCGGCAAAGTGGTGTCGTTCGCCGTCAAGGCGGGCGATGTCGTCAAGGCGGGTCAAGCCGTGGCTGTGGTTGAAGCCATGAAGATGGAACACACCCTGCATGCGCCCCACGACGGCAAAGTGGCAGAGTTGTTTTTCGCTGCGGGTGATCCGGTGGCTGAAGGCGACCCCTTGCTGAAATTGGAGAAGGTGTAATCCCATTGCTGAGCATGCATCAAGCGGGTTTCACTTGCGCTAGCATGGTGCGCCTTGCCGTTGTGATCGCATGGAGGCAGTAACTTCAGGCGAGCTGTTTGCAACTTCATTCCTTGCGTCCCATTCAGGAGCTCCCATGAAATTCGAAACTCTGGCTGTTCACGCTGGTTACACCCCAGACCCCACCACCAAGGCCATGGCTGTCCCCATTTATCAAACCGTGGCCTATGCGTTTGACAGCGCCCAGCACGGCGCAGATTTATTTGACCTCAAGGTGGCGGGCAACATTTACACCCGGATCATGAATCCCACGCAAAACGTCCTTGAGACGCGCGTGGCCGCACTCGAAGGCGGTGTCGCGGCTTTGGCGCTGGCGTCGGGGCAGGCTGCCATCACCTATGCCATTCAAACCATTGCCGAAGCGGGCGACAACATCGTGTCGGCCAGCGCACTCTATGGCGGCACTTACAACCTCTTTGCCCATACCTTGCCTCAATATGGCATTGAAGTCCGCTTTGCGGACGCACGCAATCCACAAAGCTTTGCACCGCTGATTGATGCCAAAACCAAGGCGGTTTATGTGGAATCCATTGGCAACCCTCTGGGTAACGTCACCGACATCGAGGCCATCGCCAAGGTGGCCCATGCCGCTGGTGTGCCGCTGATCGTGGACAACACCGTGCCTAGTCCTTACTTGTGCCGCCCCATCGAACATGGTGCTGACATCGTTGTGCATTCACTCACCAAATATATCGGGGGTCAGGGCAACAGCATCGGCGGCATGATCGTGGATTCGGGCAAGTTTCCTTGGGCTGAACACAAGCAGCGTTTCAAGCGACTGAACGAGCCCGATGTCAGCTACCACGGTGTGGTCTATACCGAAGCCCTGGGGCCTGCTGCCTACATCGGTCGCGCCCGCGTGGTGCCCTTGCGCAACATGGGCGCTGCGATTTCCCCCATGAATGCCTGGCTCATCTTGCAAGGCCTTGAGACCTTGTCTTTGCGCATGGACCGCATCTGCGACAACACCCTGGCGGTGGCTCAGCATTTGCAATTGCACGCCAAGGTCGAGTGGGTGGACTATGCGGGTTTGCCCAGTCATGTGGACCATGCGGTTGCCAAGCGCCTCATGGGAGGTCGCGCATCTGGCTTGCTCACCTTTGGCGTCAAGGGTGGACGTGCCGCAGGCGAGCGCTTCCTCGATGCCTTGCAACTGTTCACCCGCTTGGTCAACATCGGCGACACCAAATCGCTGGCCACACACCCGGCTTCAACCACCCACCGACAACTCAACGCGGCTGAATTGGCCAAGGCGGGTGTCAAAGAAGAAACGGTCCGCTTGTGCGTGGGCATCGAGCACATTGATGACCTCAAGGCAGACCTTGACCAAGCCCTTGCCAAGGTTTGAGTGTCCCTTCAATCTTTTGAAAAACCGACCCAGGAGTTAAACATGGCCATTCCCAAGGTGGTGCACTTGACCGATGTGGGACCGCGAGACGGCTTGCAAAACGAAAAACAAACCATCCCTGCTTCGGTCAAGATCGAACTGGTTCATCGCTTGCAAGATGCTGGACTCAAAGAGATTGAGGCGACCAGTTTTGTCTCTCCCAAGTGGGTGCCTCAGATGGCCGACAACACCGAGGTGATGGCTGGCATTCAACGCCGTGCGGACGTGCGCTACGCCGTGCTCACGCCCAACATGAAAGGTTTAGAGGCGGCCTTGCCTTGCAAGCCCGACGAGATCGTGGTTTTCGGTGCGGCCTCAGAGGCTTTCAGCCAGAAGAACATCAATTGTTCGAGGGCCGAAAGCATTGCTCGCTTTGAGCCTGTGGTTCGCACCGCCTTGGACGCAGGCATTGCTGTGCGCGGTGCGATTTCTGTGGCCATGGGCTGTCCTTATGCGGGCGATGTGCCTGCCAGCGATGTGGAAGCCATGACCCGCATGATGAAAGACATTGGCGTTCCTGTGGTGGTGGTCTGCGACACCATTGGTGTGGGCACGCCCAATAAAACGCAAGCCGCCATGGAGGCCGCACTCAAGCATTACGACATTGATCATGTGGCGGGCCACTTTCACGACACTTATGGCTTGGCGCTGGCCAACACCTTGGCTTCGCTTGAAATGGGCGTGTACCAATACGACGCCGCCGTGGGTGGTTTGGGCGGCTGCCCCTATGCCAAAGGCGCGACAGGCAATGTCGCCACCGAAGACGTGGTTTTCATGCTGCATGGCATGGGCATTGAGACGGGCATCGATCTGGACAAACTGGTGGATGCGGCTCAGTTCATCAGCGAAGCCTTGGGCCGCCCCTTGGGCTCTCGAGTGGGCCGGGCCATCCTCAACAAGCGCGTGGCATGAATCGACACTGGCATCAGCAACTCTCGGCTCGCTGGCAACAGGTGCAGCTCATGGATACCCATGAGCATCCGCCATCGCCATGCCTTTCGGTGTGTGTGATGAATCCCGACGCTCAGACCTGCCACGGTTGCTTGCGCACCCTCGACGAAATCGCGCGCTGGGGGAGTGCCTCAGCCGAGGAGCAGCACGCCATTTGGCGGTCTTTGGGACGTCGCTTGACAATCCACTCAACTGATCAAGGATGATCATGCACCACATTGACTTTCACTTTGATCTCATCAGTCCATATGCTTACTTGGCTTTTCATGAATTGCCTAAAGTCCTCGAAGGCGTGTCGATCACGGTCACTTACCGTCCTGTGGTTTTTGGTGCCGTGCTTAAGCATCTGGGCCAACTCGGTCCAGCCGAGATCCCTGGTAAGCGCGATTGGACGTATCGTCAAGTCAATTGGCTTGCCCGTCAGCGCGGGTTGACTTTGAAGTTGCCCGCCAGTCATCCATTCAATTCACTGCCGCTGATGCGCCTTGCCACAGCCTGCGACCCCAAGGGCACACCCAATCGTCACGCAGTTGGCGCATTGTTTGATCATGTCTGGACAACCGGCAAGGAGGCGACTGATCCTCAGGGCTTGGATGCCCTCACTCGATTGCTTGACCCCAAAAGAGATCCTCGGTCAGATGAAGTCAAGCAGCAATTGCACGATCTCACTGAATCAGCCATACAAGCCGGCGTATTTGGTGTCCCCACTTTCGCCACCGAGGGACAGCTCTTTTGGGGCAACGATGCCTTGCCAATGTTGAGGGCTTATCTTTTGGGCGATGAATGGTTTTCAACTGCTGAGTGGACCGATGTGTCCAATTGGCCTGTTGGCATATCCCGCCGCAATTGATTTCTTCCACATAAAAAAAGCCCGCTTGAGCGGGCTTGGCCGTTGTCCAGAAGGCGCACCGGCAAGGCACGCATGCCAGTGCAACCCTTTGGTCAATCAGGTCGAACGGGTGTCGATGTCCCCATCCAAGCTGGGGTAGCGAACGTGTTCGACCAGCTCCTGAATGTTGCGTCCAGGTGCAGGGGTCAAAAGGCTGACA
>JBEAMY010000106.1:0-5937 GCA_041165725.1 Pseudomonadota bacterium | reverse complement strand
AAAGCAAGGCCTCATGAGCGCAAACCGCAAGACCATGATGATGGGCAACTGGAAGATGAACGGTGGATGGCAAGCCAATCAGGAGCTGATGCGCGCCCTTCGTACTGGCCTTTCTTCCAGCAGTGGGGTGCGCATGGGGGCCTGCGTGCCTTCCCCCTATCTCGCGCAAGCTCAGTCCGAGTGGCAGGGCAGCGGCTGGATTTGGGGTGCACAAGATCTGTCGGTTCACGAACAAGGGGCTTTCACCGGCGAAGTGTCGGCCGGCATGCTGAAAGACTTTGCAGTGACCCATGTGTTGGTGGGTCATTCGGAGCGCCGCCAATACCATGCCGAGACCGATGAGCTGGTGGCTAGCAAAGCCAAGCAAGCTTTGGCCCATGGCATCACCCCCATCGTGTGTGTGGGTGAAACCTTGGCAGAGCGTGAAGCAGGACAGACCGAATCGGTGGTCAAGCGGCAACTGGCGGCTGTGATCCATGTGGTGGGCCATTGCGCCAGCGAACTGGTTGTGGCCTACGAGCCTGTTTGGGCGATTGGCACCGGTATAACGGCGACACCTGAACAGGCGCAAGCGGTTCATGCGGTGCTGCGCGCTCAGCTTCGTGCCGCCACCGATCACGCTGACCGCATGACGATCTTGTATGGTGGCAGCATGAATGCAGCCAATGCAGCCGACCTGATGGCCCAACCCGATATTGACGGTGGTCTGGTGGGCGGTGCTTCGCTCAAGGCAAACGACTTTTTGCAAATGATCCGTACGGCTCAGGCCCATGCGGCCTGATGGATAAAAGGATTCCCAATGATTTGGCTTCAAAAAATTCTTGTGGTGGTTCAGGTGCTGAGCGCTCTGGCCATGATCGGTCTGATCTTGGTCCAGCATGGCAAGGGGGCCGACATGGGCGCCGCCTTTGGCAGTGGCAGCTCGGGTAGCCTCTTTGGTGCATCGGGCGGAGCCAACTTCCTCTCGCGCTCAACGGCTGTCCTCGCCGCCATTTTCTTCACTTGCACTTTGGGCCTTGCCTTTTTGGGGAATGTGCGCCCCGCTAGCACGGGTTCTGTGCTGGACAAAGTGGTTCAGCCGGCGGCACCAGCCCAGCCCGCAGCGGGTTCGTCGGCCGGTGCGCCTGTGCCTGATGCACCTGCTGGCTCAGCGCCTGTCAGTTCCGGTTCAGGTGGTTCACCTGTGAACCAGATTCCCTCAAAGTGAGGGGGGAATCAGAGTAAACTCTAGAGCTGTCGAACGCTTGGTCACTTGCCAGGTGTTCATCACTCTGCAATGCCGTCGTGGTGAAATTGGTAGACACGCTATCTTGAGGGGGTAGTGGCGAAAGCTGTGCGAGTTCGAGTCTCGCCGACGGCACCAAAAATCGGTTTACCCATAGGGCAAACTCAAGTTGCAGGGGATCGACGCTTCAAAGCAAAGGTTGCCCATGAGTCTTGAAAACTACCTCCCCGTCCTTTTGTTCATCCTCGTTGGATTGGCTGTGGGGGTTGCCCCTCAGGTGCTTGGTTTTCTGCTTGGTCCGCGACATCCCGATGCGGCCAAAACTTCCCCCTATGAATGCGGCTTTGAAGCCTTTGAAGATGCCCGCATGAAATTCGATGTGCGCTATTACTTGGTCGCCATCCTCTTTATTCTTTTTGACCTCGAAATTGCTTTTCTGTTCCCTTGGGCCGTGTCGCTCAAGCAAATCGGCAGTTTGGGTTTTTGGTCTGTGATGATTTTTCTCGCCATTCTGGTCGTGGGCTTTGCTTACGAGTGGAAAAAAGGCGCTTTGGATTGGGAGTGACGCATGTCTCTTGATGGCGTATTCAAAGAAGGTTTCATCACCACTTCCTACGACACAGTGGTGAACTGGGCTAAAACTGGCTCCTTGTGGCCCATGACTTTTGGTTTGGCGTGTTGTGCAGTTGAAATGATGCACGCGGGTGCAGCCCGTTACGACATTGACCGCTTTGGCATGTTGTTCAGGCCCAGCCCTCGACAGTCGGACCTCATGATCGTGGCAGGTACCCTGTGCAACAAGATGGCGCCTGCGCTTCGCAAGGTGTACGACCAAATGTCTGAGCCCCGTTGGGTGCTCTCCATGGGTTCTTGTGCCAATGGCGGTGGGTACTACCACTACAGCTATTCCGTCGTGCGTGGGTGCGATCGCATCGTGCCTGTCGATGTCTACGTGCCTGGTTGCCCGCCCACTGCGGAAGCTTTGCTCTACGGCATCTTGCAACTGCAAAACAAAATCCGCCGCGAAAACACGATTGCACGCTGAGCCACTGGTGCTTAGCCCCAAGGAAGTCGCAATGCCTCAAACCCTTCAAGAACTTGAACAAGCCCTGCAAGCTGCACTCGGCGATGCGGCCAAGCTCATCGTGATCGATCGTGGCGAATGCACGCTGACCGTGAGCGCCAAAGACATCGAACGAGTGGCCTTGCGATTGCGTGACGACACCAGCCTGCAGTTCGAACAACTCATCGATTTGTGCGGCATGGACTACAGCGCCTACAAAGACGGTGCCAGCGAGATGGCTCAAGGCCAGCGCTATGCCGTCGTGTTGCATTTGCTTTCAGTCTCGCGCAACTGGCGGTTGAGGGTTCGCTTCTTTGCTGAAGACGATGAGTGGCCAGTGGTGCCCTCGGTCAATGGCGTTTGGAATGCGGCCAACTGGTACGAGCGCGAAGCCTTTGACCTTTACGGCATCGTTTTCGATGGCCACGAAGACTTGCGTCGCATCCTGACCGATTACGGCTTCATTGGTCATCCATTCCGCAAAGACTTCCCGGTCTCTGGCCATGTCGAAATGCGCTACGACGAAGAGCAGCAGCGTGTGATTTATCAGCCGGTCACGATTGAGCCGAGAGAAATCACACCGCGAATCATTCGCGAAGAGCACTACGGCGGTCTGCATTGAAAGGGTGAATCATGGCTGACATCAAAAACTACACCCTGAATTTTGGACCGCAGCACCCCGCTGCACACGGCGTTTTGCGATTGGTGCTTGAACTCGATGGCGAAGTCATCCAGCGCGCTGATCCCCACATTGGCCTCTTGCACCGAGCCACAGAAAAACTGGCTGAGACCAAGACCTACATTCAATCCTTGCCCTACATGGACCGACTCGATTACGTCTCCATGATGTGCAATGAGCACGCCTACTGCTTGGCGATTGAAAAACTCATGGGCATCGAGGTGCCTGTGCGGGCTCAATACATCCGCGTGATGTATGCCGAGATCACCCGCTTGCTCAATCACTTGCTTTGGTTGGGGTGCCACGGTTTTGACTGCGGCGCGATGAACATCCTCATTTATTGCTTCCGTGAGCGCGAGGATTTGTTCGACATGTACGAAGCCGTATCAGGTGCGCGCATGCACGCTGCGTATTTCCGTCCCGGCGGCGTTTATCGGGATCTGCCCGACACCATGCCCCAGTACCAGGTTTCACGCATCAAGAACGCCCAGGCGATCGCCCGTCTCAACGAAAACCGTCAGGGCTCTTTGCTGGACTTCATCGAAGACTTCACCAACCGCTTCCCCAAGCTGGTCGATGAGTACGAAACCTTGCTCACTGACAACCGCATCTGGAAACAACGTACAGTGGGCATTGGCGTGGTCACGCCCGAGCGGGCCTTGAACTTGGGTTTCACGGGCGCCATGCTCAGGGGTTCTGGCGTGGTTTGGGATTTGCGCAAGCATCAGCCTTACGACGTTTACGACCAAATGGATTTCGACATTCCCATCGGCAAGAACGGCGACTGCTACGACCGTTACTTGGTCCGCGTGGAAGAAATGCGCCAATCCAACCGAATCATTCAGCAATGTGTGAAATGGTTGCGTGCCAACCCTGGTCCAGTCATCACCGACAACCACAAAGTGGCCCCTCCCAGCCGCGAGGACATGAAGTCCAGCATGGAAGAGTTGATCCACCACTTTAAGTTGTTCACCGAAGGTTTTCATGTGCCCGAAGGCGAGGCCTATGCTGCCGTCGAGCATCCCAAGGGCGAGTTCGGCATCTACCTGGTGAGCGATGGTGCCAACAAGCCTTATCGCCTCAAGATCCGTGCGCCCGGTTTTTCACACTTGGCTGCGATGGACGAACTGACACGCGGCCACATGATTGCAGACGCAGTCGCCATCATTGGCACCATGGACATTGTGTTTGGGGAAATCGACCGATGAATGCCGCCACCCATCCTGCCCAATTGCAGGCCATTGAATTCGCACCAGCCACACTGGCCAGGTTCGATCGCGAAGTGGCCAAATACCCTGCCGACCAAAAGCAATCCGCGGTCATGGCTTGTTTGTCCATCATCCAACAAGAGATGGGTCATGTGAGCCATGAGAGCGAGTTGGCCTTGGCCCAGTATTTGGGCATGGCCCCCATGGCGGTGCATGAGGTCACCACCTTCTACAACATGTACAACCAAGAGCCCTTGGGACGCTTCAAGATCAACGTCTGCACCAACTTGCCATGTCAGTTGCGTGGCGGTCAGGCCGCTCTGGAGCACGTGTGCACCCAACTCGGGGTTGAGTCCGGAGGCACATCTGCCGATGGCATGTTCACGATTCAACCCAGTGAGTGCATGGGCGCTTGTGCCGATGCACCGGTGGCCTTGGTCAACGACCGCACCATGTGCAGCTTCATGTCCCACGAACGCTTGAACGACCTCATCGGTATCTTGCGCAAGCAAGGAGGCGCCCAATGAGTGTGATGAACCTCAACGAAGTCCTCGCCACGTTCAGGGCTGATGGACAGAGCACGTGTTTCCACAATCGCCACATTGAGCCGCAAATTTATGCGGGCCTCAATGGCGGCAACTGGAGCCTCAAAGATTACGAAGCCCGCGGTGGCTATTCGGCCCTCAAAAAAATCCTAGGCAAAGATTCGGGTGCAGGACTGACTGCCGACGAAGTCATTGCCACCGTGAAGGCCTCAGGTCTTCGTGGTCGCGGTGGTGCTGGTTTTCCGACTGGCCTCAAGTGGAGCTTCATGCCGCGCCAGTTCCCAGGGCAAAAATACCTGGTCTGCAATTCAGACGAAGGAGAGCCTGGCACTTGCAAGGACCGCGAGATCCTCATGCACAACCCGCACATCGTGATCGAAGGCATGGCGATTGCTGCCTACGCCATGGGCATCACGGTGGGCTACAACTACATTCACGGTGAAATCTTTCAAGCCTACGAGCGGTTTGAGGCTGCGCTGGAAGAAGCCCGTGCGGCTGGCTATCTGGGCCAGAACATCATGGGCTCCAACTTCAGCTTTCAGTTGCACGCGGCGCATGGTTTTGGTGCCTACATTTGTGGCGAAGAAACGGCCTTGCTCGAATCTTTGGAAGGCAAAAAAGGTCAGCCCCGGTTCAAGCCCCCTTTCCCGGCAAGCTTTGGCCTTTATGGCAAGCCCACCACCATCAATAACACCGAAACCTTTGCGGCAGTTCCCTGGATCATCCGCAATGGTGGCGAGGCCTATCTAGCTTGTGGCAAGCCCAACAACGGCGGCACTAAAATTTTCTCGGTGAGCGGAGACGTTGAGCGTCCGGGCAACTACGAAATTCCCATGGGCACGCCCTTTGCCAAGTTGCTTGAACTCGCAGGCGGTGTGCGAAGTGGTCGCCAGCTCAAGGCCGTGATCCCTGGAGGTTCCTCTGCGCCTGTGCTGCCCGCATCAATCATGATGGACTGCACCATGGATTACGACAGCATTGCCAAAGCAGGTTCCATGCTGGGCTCGGGCGCGGTGATTGTCATGGACGATTCGCGTTGCATGGTCAAGAGCCTGCAGCGCCTGTCCTATTTCTACATGCACGAATCCTGTGGCCAGTGCACGCCATGCCGTGAAGGCACGGGCTGGTTGTGGCGCATGGTCGATCGCATTGAAAACGGACAAGGCCGCGAAAGCGACCTGGCTGTGCTGGACAACGTGGCAGAAAACATCATGGGG
>JBEAMY010000105.1:0-2544 GCA_041165725.1 Pseudomonadota bacterium | reverse complement strand
CAGGGCATGGGCCTTTTCGCTCAGCTCGGCTTCAGACGACCATTTGCCCATCACCTGTTGCAGTTCAGCGCGGTTGGGTGTGATCACCGTTGCGCCGGCATAGCGCGAATAGTCGCTGCCCTTGGGATCAACCAGGATGGGCTTGTTGCCGCGCTGGGCGTGCTGGATCATGTCTTGGATGTGAGCCAGCCCGCCTTTGCCATAGTCGGAGCACAAGACCACATGATGGTCTTGCACCAGCTCACTGAAGCGCTGGGTTTGGCTGGAAAGGACTTCGGTTTGAGGCTCGTTTTCGAAGTCGGCACGAAGCAGTTGCTGGTGACGACCGATGACCCTCACCTTGACCGTGGTTTGCAAATTGGGGTCTTGCTTGAGCTCGGCATGGATGCCTTGTTGTTGGATCAGCTGTTCGAGTCGACGCCCATCGTCGTCTTGACCCACCACGCTGAGCAAGCTGGCATGAGCACCCAGAGTGGCGATGTTCAGGGCCACGTTGGCGCAACCGCCCAGGCGGTCTTCGATTTGCGTGACGCGCACCACAGGAACGGGTGCCTCCGGGCTGATCCGGTCCACGTGGCCATGCCAGTAGCGATCGAGCATGACATCGCCCACCACCAGAACACGGCCATGAGCAAGCTGGGGGACTGGCGTTTTTTTCATCGCTCTTCGATCCGGTGAGGGGGAAAGCTGTCCCAGGCTTGGCAGCCCGGGCAGTGCCAGAAATGGCGATTGGCCTCAAAGCCACAAGCCGCACAACGGTAGCGGCGCAAAGGCTGTACCGCCTTTTGCAAAGCCTGTTGGATCAAAGGGTGCATATCTTCATGGGTGAAGGTTTCTCCCGCCAACCACTGCGTGGCCACGCTCAAAGAGGGCTGATGGTTCAAGTGATCGGCCAGCAAGGCACGAGCGGCTTCGGGCTTGCTTTGCTGAACGATGTGCACCCATGCGCCCAAGACATCGAGGCTGCGGGTCTGCGCATGGTTTTCTCGCAGCACGCGAAGCACGTTGGCTTCGTGCTGAACAGAAGATGCAAGCTTGATGAGCTCTGACGAAGCCAGCCCCAGATGAGCCGGTGCGTGCTCGTGCAAGGCCATGAGTTGGTGCACGGCTTCGTCTTGCTGATTGAGTTCGAGGTAAGCCTTCATCAAGGCGATGCGGGGGCGGGCGCTAGAGGGCGAAATGGCCACGGCCATGCTGAGTCGCTCGATGCGCTTTGCGGCCTCGGGCTCAGATTGAGTCAGCTCACACAAGTAGTGGGCGCGACGCGCTGAAAAATTACTTTGGCCCTGAGTTTCCAGGCGGGTGGCCATGTCGTAGGCCTCAGACCATTCTTGGGTCCGTTCGTAGATGCTGAGCAAGGCCAGCAAGGACGATTGGGCCAGTGCGGTGTCGAGCAAACCCCTGAAGCCCGATTCAGCGCGGTCCAAGATGCCGGCCTTGAGGTAATCCATGGCCAAGGCGTGTTGCGCCCTCTCGCGGTCGCTGGTGCTGAGGTCGCCACGGCTGAGCAAATGCTGGTGAACGCGAACAGCTCGTTCGTATTCACCACGGCGGCGAAACAGATTGCCCAATGCAAAGTGCAACTCTGAGGTGTCGGGGTCGTGTTGCACAGCCTCAATGAAGGCGTCGATGGCTTGGTCTTGCTGCTCGTTGAGCAGATGGTTCAAGCCTTTGAAATAGGCCTTTGGGTTGGTTCGGCTCTCGATGCGCATTTGCCTGAGATCGAGGCGCGAAGCGACCCAGCCCAGGACAAACGCCACGGGCAACACCAAAAGCCAAGTGGAAAGGTCAAGGGCCATAAATTGAATCTGGGGGCGGAACCACAGAATGGGGCGGGGCTGGGGGCTGAGGGTTGTCTTTGTTTGACCCAAGGCCAGAACCCTGAGGCAACGGTGCGGCATCACTGGCTTCGTTGACGGCTTTGCGTTGCTGATGTCGGCTTCGCCACCAGCGCGGCACCATGGCCAATACGCCCATGGCGACACCCAGGCACAAGGTCAACAAGACCAGAACGACCAATGAAGTGGTCCATTGGTGTCCGAAAAAGAAATGGACCACCACTTCGTGCTGGTTGTTGAGCGCAAAGGCAAACAAGGTGAAGAAAAAGACGGCCTTGATCAAGCCCGTCATCAGTCTCGCCAATCGTTTCAAGCCAAGTCCTCCCAGAGTGAAACGATTGTAGTCACGACAGAAAAATTCAAGTCGAAGACGATTTGCGAACTGGCGTCTTGGCTACGGCTTCGCGCAAGGCCTTGCCAGGTTTGAAGTGGGGAACCCGTTTTTCAGGGATGGCCACCTGCTCGCCCGAGCGCGGATTGCGACCCAGGCGAGGAGGACGTCGGCTGATGGCAAAGCTGCCAAAACCGCGCAACTCGATGCGATGCCCTTTGACAAGGGCATCGCTCATGGCATCCAAAATGGTCTTCACAGCCAGCTCAGCATCGCGATGCGTGAGCTGCTTGAACTGCTCGGCCAATTGATCAACCAAATCGCTGCGGGTCATTTCAGATCACTTGGAGTCTGCGTTGTCCAACTTGGCGCGCA
>JBEAMY010000104.1:0-2793 GCA_041165725.1 Pseudomonadota bacterium | reverse complement strand
ACCTCTTGCCGATGTTGTTCGGCTTCTTGCAAACGCTCTTGGCGCTCTTGCATCCTTTGTTGCTGCTGCGCCTCGCTGGGGCGAGATACGACCTTGGCCTCGCGCGCGCCACGGCCATTGGGGTGAGCAGGGTCTGGGGATGCGCCATCTTGTTGATCAAAGGCATTGGGCTTGTCCGATTGCACCGCCTTTTCAAGTCGTAGTGCTTGCTCAGCCTGGCGTTGCTCCAGTTTCTCTTTGGCTTTCAGGGCCTTGAGCTGTCGCTCAGCTTCGTTGATCTCAAGTTCCTTTTTTCTCAACTCCCTGAGCTTGAGATCTCGATTCGCTTGCGCTTTTTCCAGGCATGAGGTGACCACAAAGCGTTGCTTGCAGGCCTTATCTTGCTCAGCCCAATCGGCCTCAGCCGCCAAACGGGCTGTGGCGATCTCGGCTCGTTTTGCATTCAGTTCATCGAAATCAGTACCGTGAGACATGCCCGCAAGCATCGCAAAAAAAACGCCGCAAACCACATTCACAAAAGTGAAACGCTTCATGTCAAGCTTGTGTCCACGTCACGTCTTGCCAAAGCAAGGAACTCCGCGCTTTGCATTTCTTCCAGCCGTGAAACCGTGCGGGGAAATTCATGGGACAAGGGGCCTTCCGTGTAGAGGTCTTGGGCCGCCACTTCGGCCGACATCATGAGTTTGACGCGGCGATCGTAAAGCACATCGATCAACCAAGTGAAGCGACGGGCTTCAGAGGCCATTCGAGGCGGCATTTGGGGCACTCGACTCAGCAAGACCGTGTGAAATTGGCTGGCCAATTCCAGGTAGTCGTTCATGGAACGCGGACCGCCGCATAAGGTCTTGAAATCAAACCAAACCACATCACCAGATTTGCGAATGGCTTGGATCTGACGGCTTTCTATGGTCATCACCGGGTGCTCGTCGGGACCAGCGGCCAATCGATCAAAGGCTTGAGCCATTTCACGGTCGGTGTCTTCGCTAAAAGGAGTGAGGTAAAGGCGAAGTTGCTCCAAGGTTCTGCGGCGGTAATCGACGCCATGATCGACTTGTACAACCTGCATGCGCTGCTTGATGAGTTCGATGGCCGGCAAAATGCGGTCTCGATGCAAGCCATCTGGGTAAAGCCCATCAGGATGAAAGTTGGATGTGGTGACAAAACCCACGCCGTTTTGAAAAAGGGACTGCAGCAGGCGATGAAGAATCATGGCGTCGGTGATGTCTGCGACATGAAACTCATCGAAGCAAATCAAGGTGTAACGCTTGGCAATGCGCTTGCCCAACTCATCCAGAGGATTGACTGTGCCTTGGAGTTCGCGCAGTTCACGGTGCACCTCGCGCATGAACTCATGGAAATGCAAACGCGTTTTGCCTTTGACCTGAACCGCTTGATCAAAGCAATCCATCAAAAAACTTTTGCCACGCCCAACGCCACCGTACATGTAGACGCCACGTGGCAATTCGGGCTTCCGAAAGAATGTTTTGAGCGATGAACGTTGCCCATCGAAGGCGCGCCATGCCTGGGCACAAGCATCCAGCGCTTCAATGGCATTCAATTGGGCAGGATCTGATGAGAACCCGCGTGCAGCGAGTTCTGCCTCATAAACCTGACGGACGGTTTGGGTCAAACCGAACGCCTCCTCAGAAATTGAGCGTTCGTTTGTCCACGGCCAAAGCCGCTTCCTTGGTGGATTCGCTCAACGAAGGATGAGCGTGACAAATGCGGGCGATGTCTTCGCTGCTGGCCTTGAAGGCCATGGCCACACAAGCCTCGGCAATCAATTCTGAGGCCATGGGGCCAACGATGTGAACCCCCAAAATTTCATCGGTCTTGGCATCGGCCAAGAACTTGACCATGCCTGTGGTGTCTCCCAATGCGCGCGCACGGCCATTGGCAAGGAAGGGAAAAGTCCCAGCTTTGTAAGTGACGCCATCGGCCTTGAGCTGCTGTTCGGTGCGCCCCACCCAAGCGATCTCAGGGCTGGTGTATATCACCCACGGGACCAAACCAAAGTCAACGTGTCCGTGCTGACCAGCGATGCGCTCAGCCACAGCCACACCTTCTTCTTCGGCCTTGTGGGCAAGCATGGGTCCACGGACCACATCGCCCACGGCCCAAATCCCAGGCACGGTGGTTTTGCAATCGGCATCGACAACGATGGCGCCACGCTCGTCGAGTTGCAGGCCCACAGCCTCGGCATTGAGGCCTGTGGTGTTAGGCACTCGGCCAATGGACACAATGAGTTTGTCAACCTGCAAGGTCTGTGCTTCGCCCTTGGCGTTGGTGTATTGAACCGACACGCCCTTTTTGTCCTTTTTGATCTCGCCCACTTTGACGCCGAGCTCGATCTTCAAGCCTTGCTTGTCAAATGCTTTTTTGGCTTCTTTGGCAATTTGCTCATCCACGGCACCCAAAAAGGTCGGCAGACCTTCCAACACGGTGACTTCTGCGCCCAGACGGCGCCAGACCGAACCCATTTCTAGGCCAATCACGCCTGAGCCGATGAGGCCCAGTTTTTTGGGAACTGCGCCCAAACGCAATGCGCCATCGTTGGAGAGGATGTGCTCTTCGTCAAACGCCACACCGGGCAATGCACGCGCATTGGAGCCTGTGGCCACGATGACTTGCTTGCCGGTGAGGATCTGTTCGTCCTTGCCGGAAACCTTGATGGCAAAACCACCCTCGGCTTTGCCTTCAAATGAGCCACGGCCATGGAAAAAACTGACCTTGTTTTTCTTGAACAAATAGAGGATGCCGTCGTTGTTTTGCTTCACAACGTTGTCCTTGCGG
>JBEAMY010000103.1:0-3365 GCA_041165725.1 Pseudomonadota bacterium | reverse complement strand
GAGGGTCAGCCATGATGAATGAACAGCCAGCCCCTGTTCTTGATCTCACTGAACGACCTGGCCCCATCCTGAGCCTGGAGGTCAGCACATTGCCAGATGGCATCAATGACTCAGGCACACCTTTGGCGCTTGGCATTTTTTCGGTGCTCACCTTGATGTGTGGCTTGGTTTTGATGCCCATCAGCAAAATGGGCACAGGAGACCCCGGCGAGACTTGGTCACGCATCCTTGACGAGCTGATTGCTGGTTTCCAGGGCCTGCCCGAAATGCCCGAGCCAGTTTTGCCATCGGTGGCCACTGCACCCGATGCAGAGCCTGCTGCGGGCGGTGACCCATTTGCCAATCCTCAGTTAAGCCCTTTGAAGGGGGCTTATTGCATGGACTACATGCCCGGCGGTGCAAACCCCAAAGCAGCCGCGGCTTTCAACCAGTTGGTTTGGTCCAAGCTCAACAAAGAGCTGCAAGACATTGTGGACGAGCGGCTTGAGGTGTGCATGCCCTTTGAAAAGGTCAATGCAGAAGTGGTCACAGCGGGAGGCTGTGCCAAAAGCCAATGCGGGGTCAACGATGTGAACTTCTACATCAACCAGCAAGGCCTGATCGGGGTGCAATACCACGTCAATGGCGAATGTCAGCAAGCCTCTGAAACTGGTTTTGCTCAGACCCAGTTGTTGTGCCGGTGAGTCGCTTTGCAGCTTGGCTACTCAATGGCTAAGTTGTTGAACCAGAGGACTGGTCACGCCAGTCCTTCTCTGCTTGATCCCACGCGCCAAGGGCCTGCAAGTCGGGCACCCACGCCAGGCCCGACTTGGCATCCGATGAAGCAGCTTCAGGCGTGACCACCACGTCCAGCAGGGCTGGTCGATTGGCCATGGCGCGCTGGATGGCGGCGGGTAAATCTTCTGCGCGCTCGACCCGTTCGGCGTGCATGCCAAAAGCCCGGGCCATGGCTGCGTGGTCTGCATATTGCAAAACCGTCCCCACCACTTGACCGTGGGTTTCTTGCTGGTCTCTCACTTCAATGGCCCAAGAGCCATTGTTGGCCACCACAATGAGCAGGGGCGCTTGGTGCCTGACGGCTGTATCGATCTCCATGGCGTTAAAGCCAAATGCCCCGTCTCCTGTGGCCACCAGCACGGTTCGGTCAGGGTGCGCCAAACTGGCTGCGATGCCAAACGGCGTTCCAATGCCAATGCACCCCAAAGGGCCGGGGTCGAGGTAGGTGGGCGCGGGCAAGCCCACCCGGGCAAAGCTGAGAAAGTCACCGCCATCGGCCACCACGATGGCGCGCTCGTCAAGCACCTCTTGCAAGGCGGCAAGCAGCCGGTTGGGATGCATGCGACCATCTTGACCTTGGGGCGCTTGACTCATGCTTGACTTCATTTTGGATGCACGGGCCAGGTGTTGTTCACGCATCGCCTTCGCCCATTGGCGGTCGCAAGAGCTGGGCCTTTCGCCAGCGTGGTGAAGCATGGCCTCTATGGCTGTGCCCACATCGGCCAACACTTCCACTTCACCTCGGCGGTTGTCGCGCAACTCGCTGGTGCAGTCGGCGATGCGAAGCCACTGTGCCTGACCAAATACAGCGGGCGATCCATATGCGAGTTGAAAGTCGAGTTTGCGTCCCAAGGTGAGGATCACATCGGCTTGGCTCATCACCGCTCCACGCATGGCCGCGATCACACTGGGATGCGATTCAGGAACCAGACCTCGGCTTTCCCCCGTGTCGAGATAGACCGCACCCAGGCGATCGAGCAAGCTCACCAAAGCCGAGGAGGCGCGTTTTGCGCCACGCCCTGAAATCACCAAAGGCCTTTTGGCTTTCCACAAGAGATCAACCGCACGGTCGATGGCATCGGGGTCGGGGTGCAGAATGGGGCGAGGTTTAACCACAAAACGCTCGGCCAATTGCGTGGCTTGACTCACTTTGGCCCTCAAGGTGTTGACCGGGAAATCCAAAAAGACCGGGCCTGGCTCGTTGCCGTGACCCAAACAACGGCTCAATGCCTCATCCATTTCCTGCAGTACCAACTCTGGATCACGCACAGTGCGCGCGCAGCGGGTGAGTGGTTTGACGAACTCAATGTGATTCATGTCTTGCAAGGCACCCCGGTTTTCTTGGCCTGTGGGCGGCGTGCCCGAGAGCACCATCACACTTGCCCTGGAGACATGGGCGTTGGCAATGCCGGTCATGGCATTGGTCACGCCAGGCCCTGCGGTCACCAAGGCCACACCGACTTCACCCGTGAGCTCGGCATGGGCATGGGCCATGTAAACCGCAGCGCGCTCATCGCGCACATCAAGAATGGCAATGCCGTGGGCGTGCAACCGCATCCAGATGGGCATGATGTGACCGCCGCACAAGGCAAAAACACGGCTGACGCCTTGTGATTTCAGGTAACGGGCGATCAAATCGGCTGCACTGTCTGGGCTCACTTGAGGGACGGTCATGACGGCTCCTTGAATACTGAATTCAGAATACAAGTATACTTGACTCCTTTCCAAAGAACTTGGTGAGGGTCCGCATGAACCGTTTGTTGACGATTTCCGATGCGCTGGCGCGCCACGCCCGTTTGACGCCCAATAAAGTGGGGGCTCGCGACAGCCAGCGCAGTTTGAGTTTTGCGCAGTGGCAACAACGAAGCCAAGCCCTTGCTGGGGGCTTGCAGGGTTTGGGTTTGGTCAAGGGCGATAGGGTGGCCGTCTTGGCCTACAACAGGGTGGAGTGGATGGAGGTTTACACCGCACTCGCCGCTGCTGGCATGGTCGCTGTGCCCATCAATTTCAGGTTGATGACACCAGAGATCGACTACATCTTGGCGCACAGCGAAGCGCGCGCTTTGATCGTGCAGGACAACTTGCTCGAGCGGGTCGCAGGCTTGCCTGCTCAAGCCCACTTGGCTTTGGAACATCTGATTGTTATGGGAGAGAGCCAAGACTCACGGTACTTGGACTATGAAGAGGTCATGGCTCACGGACATGGGCAATTCAAGGCAGAGGGCGTTCAGCCAGCTGATCTGTGCGCCATCATGTACACCTCAGGCACCACAGGCAGGCCAAAAGGCGTGATGAGAAGCCACGAAGGGAGCTCGCTCATTGCAATGGCCACTGCGCTGGAGATGCGATTCACATCCAACGATGTGGGTCTGATGGTCATGCCTTTGTGCCACGCCAACTCGCTTTATTTCAGCCAAACCTTTTTGCACCTCGGCGCGACTTGCGTAGTTGACGATAGCCCCAGCTTTGATGCGGTGCGTTTGCTCACCAATTTGGCGAGCGAGCGAATTTCATTCACGTCATTGGTTCCAACCCACTACATCATGATGCTGGCTTTGCCAGAGGCCATCAAGCGTCAGCACGATGTC
>JBEAMY010000102.1:0-10511 GCA_041165725.1 Pseudomonadota bacterium | reverse complement strand
GCCCGGCAACTGCCTCACCAGTTGGTAAAAGGTTTCTGCAGCGCCCCAGTTTTCTTTGCGTTGGTAGGACGGCAACTCCAGACCAATGACCGGAATGTCGAGCTTCATGGCCTGACTCAGGCCCATGGGATCGTCTTGCAAAAGCTCAGCGGTGCAAGAGGCGCCCACCAGCAAAGCGTCGGGCTTGTAGCGCGCAATCGCATCGCGGGCAGCAGTTTGGAACAGGCCAGCGGTGTCGCCGCCCAGATCCCGTGCCTGGAAGGTGGTGTAAGTCACCGGTGGGCGCGCACCACGTCGCTCGATCATGGTGAAGAGCAAGTCGGCATAAGTGTCGCCCTGAGGGGCGTGCAAAAGGTAATGAACACCACGCAAGGCTGTGGCCACCCGCATGGCGCCCACATGGGGCGGTCCTTCATAAGTCCAGAGGGTCAGTTCCATGCGGTCCTCATGCCTGGTCTTGGCCAAGCAACTGGCGTCGCTTGATGGGTCTATGGAAAAGTGCAGCCAGATCACCGGCTTGCTCGTAACCTTGAATGGGCGAAAAGACCAGCTCGATGGACCATTTGGTGGCCACACCTTGCGCTTCCAGCGGATTGGCCAAACCCAAACCACAAACCACAAGGTCGGGTTGGGCGGCTTGGCAACGATCAAGCTGGCGGTCCACGTCCTGGCCTTCGCTCAGCACCACGCCATCGGGCAAACGGGCCAAGTCGCGTGCCATCAACTGCCGATTCAAATACGGCGTGCCCACTTCGGTGAGGACCATGCCCAATTCGCGGTGGACAAAGCAGGCCAGTGGCACTTCAAGTTGAGAATCGGGAAAGAAAAAGATGCGCTTGCCTTCAAGCGCAGCCTTGTGCGAGGCCAATGACTTGAGCGCGCGGGCTTTGGGTGCGGCCACCAAACGATCCACGGTGTCGTCGGTCACACCATGGGCACGGGCGATGGCTTGCAACCAGCCGGTCGTGCCTTCGATGCCAATGGGGAAGGGCGCTGCAATCCATTCCATGCCCATGGCTTGAAGAGAACGGGCGGTGTCGCTCAAAAACGGTTGAGCCAAGATGAATCGAGTGCCCGGGCCAATGGCGGGCAGATCCGCACTCCTGCGAGGCGGGAAAAAGGCCACCTTGGCGATGCCCATGTCTTTGAGCAGTTGCCGGAATTGGTCTTCGACCACGTCGGCCAACGTGCCCACCACCAACAATTCGGCGGGCTGGTCGCCACTCAATGGCAAGTGAGGCACCAGGGCTTGCAAACAGGTGTCTTCACCTTGGGTGAAGGTGGTTTCAATTCCGCTGCCTGAATAGTTGAGCACCTTCACGCGGGGTTGCCAACGCGCACTGATGCGCTCAGCCGCTCTTTGCAAATCCAACTTGATCACTTCAGAGGGGCAGGAGCCCACCAGAAAGAGTGTGCGGATGTGAGGGCGGCTATTGAGGACTTCGTCAGCCACGCGGTCTAGTTCTTCGTGTGCATCGGACAAACCCGCGAGATCGCGCTCGCCAATGATGGCCGTGGCAAATCGCGGTTCCGCAAAAATCATCACGCCAGCGGCCGATTGCATGAGGTGGGCGCAGGTTCGCGAGCCGATGATGAGGAACAAAGCGTCCTGCATCTTGCGGTGCAACCAAATGATGCCGGTGAGGCCACAGAAGACCTCGCGTTGACCACGCTCAATCAAGGTCGGGCCTGTGCCATCGCGAATGGGAATGGCGCTGCGCGTCGTGCTCATGGGTGGCCTCCGTGGAATTGACCCACATTGGGTTCCATCGATGCGGCGTCTGGTCCCGACTCGGCAAGCAGCCTGGCTTCGAGTTGCCGGGCTTGCCTGAACTTGTAGAGAAACTGAGCGGCGTTGATCACATAACTGGCGTAGGCCATCAAGGCCAGCCACAACTGTTCGCCCGGCTCCAGGGCCTGAAGCCACCAGGCCACAACGTAAGCGGTGTGCAAAACCATCACGCCCATGCTGACCACGTCTTCCCAAAAAAAGGCCGGGGCAAACAAATAGCAATCAAAAACCACTTTTTCCCAGATGCTGCCGGTGACCATGATGGCGTAGAGCAAACCTGTTTTGACCAGCACCGACGCGTTGGCCCAATCAGAGCGGCCTTGGCCGAACAAGGCATCGGCCACCAGATAAAGGCTCACCAAGAAGGTCAGGAATTGCAGGGGCGCCAGAATGCCCTGAACCAGGGTCCAGACCGACTGGTCTCGACGCTGACGCTGTTCAGGGGTGTAAAGCGGGGTCACAGTTTTGGCGTTCACTTCTCGTCTTTCGACAACCTAGGAGTGGGTTCGGACGACTGTAAGTCGCACACCACCAAGTGTCAACAAAAATTGACGAACAAAATAATTGACAAAACTAGGGTATTCCCGAGGATGACTTCGCCCTTTTGGGGTCAAACTCAGTCTCACTTCCTGCCCAGCCGTTCAGACCGTTCAGTCGGGCCAGGTGATGGGGTTGCCAAGTGGTACGACCTCCACCCAGGAGGCGTGAAAGGTTTAAGGCAAGCACAGTGAATTTCAGGCCCGCAGGCTACTCAAGCACTTCCAATGGGGTTGGGCGCTGGGCTGGGTCTGTGCGTTTGTTCACCGGGGATGGCCCTCACCACCTCTGCACTGGCCCTTTCAATCTGGAGCAGCTTGAGTTGCTGGTTCAGTCCTGTTTGCGCGACCAAGCCAGCGCCCGCCAATGCATCAACGGCTGGCTGCGAGAAGGGCATGTCCTCAGCGACATTTATTTGCATGGCATCACTGCAGCAGCCAGGCTGGTGGGCCATTCTTGGGTCGAGGACTGCTTGGACTTTGGTGCAGTGACCATCGTCTCATCCCGACTGCACCGCTTGCTCTACGACCTCAGTCCTCAATTTCAAGCGGATGCCAAAGCCAATCATGGGGCCACCATCCTCATCTTTCCCGAGCCAGGCGCGCAGCACACCATGGGCAGTTTCATGCTGGCTGAATTTTTCAGACACGAGGGTTGGTTCGTGGTGACGTCCTTGCCCAAAAACCAGGAGGACTGTTTGGCGCTGGTGTCGGGCAACTGGGTCGACATGGTCGCCATTTCGGTGGGCTCGGATCGGCATGTGTCGACGCTCGCTGAATGGATGGCTGGCATGCGCCAGATCAGCACCAATCCCAGTTTAAAAATCATGGTGGGTGGCGCGATGGCTCAGGTCAATCCCGAGCTGCTCGAGGGCCTAAAGGCCGATGTCTTGGGCAAAGATGCATTAGACGCACTGTCATGGGCCAAGGCTGAGATCCTCAGTCACCGCGATCTGACGCAATAATTTGTCACAAATATTTTTTAAGGTCCATTGTTTCCAATAGACGTTAGCCTATACTGACTTTCACTGACCGAACCGCATTGCTCAATTCGCTGATTCATGAAGTTCGCTCCCCAAACCCCGGAATTCCTATCCCGTCTGATCGCCCGGACCTCTGACATCGCTTTGGTGGTGGATGCCCAAGGTGTTGTCGTTGATGTGTCGCTTGGCAAGACCGAACTCACCGTGCTGGGTTGTCAAGATTGGTTGGGTCGCCCTTTGACCCAAAGCCTCACCACAGAAAGTTTGCCCAAATTTCAGGCCTTGCTGGCCGATGCGCGCAATTCGGCCGAGCCCATATGGCGTCACCTCAACCATGTGGTTCCGGGATCAGACGATGTGGCCATTCAGTACACCGCGATGGCGCTGGATGACAAAGGTCATGTCTTCCTGTTTGGTCGCGATCTGGAGGCCATTGCCGTCGTTCAGCGCCAACTGGTTGAAACCCAGCAGGCCATGGAACGCGACTATGTTCGCCTGCGCCATTTGGAGTCGCGCTATCGTTTGTTGCTAGACACCAGCCGCGAGCCGGTGTTGGTGGTCGATGCCAATTCCTACAAAGTCATCGATGCCAGCCTGAGCGCGCAAGCCCTTTATAAAGAACCCAACCGCCGACTCATTGGACGCGATGTCTTTGAATGCTTTGAAGGGGATGGGCGTCAAGAATTGCGTGCTGCGCTGAGCATGTCTTTGGCCACAGGCCGAATGGAAATGTGCCGCTCACGCTTGCTCGGTGCCAGCCAAGATTGCACGGTTTCTGCATCGGTGTTTCGACAGGATGGTGGGGCGCAATACCTGTTGCGCATGCACGCTCAGGATGGTCGAGCCGAAGCCGTACCCATGGGCGATGAAGGCTTGAACACCAGTTTGGTCAAGCATGCCCCAATTGGCATTGTCCTTACCGACCGGCAGGGCCGAATCCAGAGTGCCAACGAAGAGTTTTTGGTCTTGGTGGGGGCCATGTCGGTTTCTCAACTCAAGGGTCAATCCATGGACGCTTGGTTGCAGCGTTCTGGCGTGGATTGGGGGGTGCTCAACACCCATTTGCGCCAGCAGCAGTCGGTGCGAGGTTTTGCCACCGAGCTCAATGCCTTATCTGGGCTGACCCTTGCGGTTGACATTTCTGCGGTGGCGGTCGGCCCGATACAGGGCGAGACCCTTTATGCCTTGTTCATCCGGGATACCGAGCGTTTGCGCCAGTCCTCAACGCCATCTTCATCCGTTGGCATGGCTGGTTCTGTGGCCGAACTCGCCAGCCTGGTGGGGCGCATGCCCATGAAGGACATCGTGGGCGAAACCATAGACATGATCGAGCGCCAGTGCATACAGTCGGCCCTGGAACTGACTCAAAACAACCGTGCGTCAGCGGCTGAAATGCTGGGGGTTTCCCGGCAAAGCCTTTATGTGAAGCTGCGCCGCTTCGGAATGGCTTCGGATGAAGAGATAACTGTACAAAATTAACTGTCACAAATAATTGACACATTAAGCCTCTCCGCCCAATAATGGGCCATGTCCGCGCCCAGCCTTCGCACCGTCGCCGAACTGCTCAAACCCATCACTTGGTTTCCACCCATGTGGGCGTTCGCCTGCGGCGTGGTCGCCTCAGGTCAAGCTTTGGATGAACGCTGGGGGGTTTTGCTGCTGGGTCTATTGCTCACGGGCCCTTTGGTCTGCGCCAGCAGTCAGGCGGTGAACGACTGGTTTGACCGTCATGTCGATGCCATCAATGAACCCCATCGTCCCATTCCCTCGGGTCGAATGCCCGGCAAATGGGGTTTGTACATCGCGGTGCTTTGGACTTTGCTTTCTGCCCTGTGGTCTTGGCAACTGGGCACTTGGGGATTTGTTGCCACCTTGATGGGACTGTTGCTCTCGTGGGCTTACAGTGCGCCGCCCTTGCGACTCAAGGCCAACGGCTGGCTGGGCAATGCGGCCTGTGCCCTGAGCTACGAAGGTTTGGCCTGGATCACTGGAGCGGCCGTCATGCTCGGCGGTGTCTTGCCCGGTCACGAATCGCTGGCACTTGCCTTGCTCTACAGCGCGGGTGCGCACGGCATCATGACCCTTAACGATTTCAAGTCGATTCAAGGCGATGCCCAATTGGGCATCCGTTCCTTACCGGTCATGCTGGGTGCGCGCCGCGCCGCATGGACCGCATGCGCCTTCATGTTGATGCCTCAGGCCGTGGTGAGCGTGTTGCTCATGCAATGGGGTCAAGTGGGACACGGCTGGACCGTTGCGGTCCTCTGTCTGGCGCAATGGCCTTTGATGCTGCGATTCATTCGAGACCCCATGGGCTGGGCTTTGCGCCTGAGTGCGTTTGGCGTGCCGCTTTATGTGAGCGGCATGATGGTCAGCGCCTGGGCATTGCGGGGATTGACCTCAAGCGGAGGATTGGGATGACAGCAATGCATCGTGACATGGGCTGGCTGGACGTGATCCGTCTGGGCTTGGTTCAAGCTTGTTTGGGCGCCATGGTCGTTGTGGCCACTTCGACCCTCAACCGCATCATGGTGGTGGAGTTGGCGCTTCAAGCCATCTTGCCCGGATTGCTCGTGGCCTTTCATTACCTGGTGCAAATGGTCAGGCCTCGATTGGGCTTTGGTGCCGATCGCGGCCGCCGATGCACCCCTTGGATGATGGCGGGCATGGTGTGTTTGGCCGTGGGCGGCAATGTGGCAACGTGGGGCACGGTCCACATGGCCGAGTCGACCTCGACAGGTTTCATGGTGTGTGCGCTGGGCTTTGCCCTCATCGGCCTTGGGGTCAGCGCTTGCGGCACCTCGCTGCTGGCCCTGATGGCCAAACGTGTGCCATCTGGGATGAGGGCTCAAGCGGCCACCACGGTGTGGGTGATGATGATCATGGGCTTTGCCATCACGGCCTTCACGGTGGGCCAATGCATTGAACCCTACACGCCTGAGCGCTTGATGCAGGTCACTCAAATCTTGGGCTTGCTCATTTGTTCGCTGACGGCATTGGCCATTTGGGGCCTTGAGCCGCGTGCGACGACTGCTGCTGCGCGGTCTGATTCAAGCGACGATCAAGTCGTTGAGGCTGAATCAACAGAAGGGGCCGCGCGAGATTTTCGGCAGGCCATGCAATCGGTTTGGCGCGATCCACAAGCACGGTGCTTCACGTTGTTTGTGTTTCTCTCCATGTTGGCCTACAGCACCCAAGACCTCGTGCTCGAACCCTTCGCCGGGGCCATCTTTGGTTTCTCGCCAGGTCAAAGCACCAAGCTCTCTGGCGTTCATCACTCGGGTGTACTTGTGGGCATGTTGCTGGTGGCTTTGTCGAACACACGCTGGATCGCAGGCCGAATGGGCAGCACGCATGCCTGGATGGTGGGGGGATGTTTGGGTTCGGCTTTGGCCATGGCCGGATTGAGCCTGGCTGGCTGGCAATCGCCTCAGTGGCCGCTCAAGGCCAATGTGGTCTTTTTGGGTGTGGCCAATGGCGCGTTTTCAATTGCCGCCATAGCCACCATGATGCGATTGGCCAATGCCTCGGGCGCACAAAGCCAAGGCATTCGCATGGGGGTTTGGGGTGCGGCTCAAGCGATTGCATTTGGCATTGGCAACTTATTGGGCACGGTGCTCAGTGATCTCGCGCATTGGTTGCTGTCTGCACCCGCTTGGTCCTATGCCACAGTTTTCCTCGTCGAGGCTGTGATGTTTTTGTTCGCGGCCAGACTGGCCGTTCGTGTGGGGCAATTCGATGCCCACTCAAGCCCAGATGACTTGGCCATGAGCCATTCGGTGCAAAGGATGCAACATGAACACTGATGTATTTGATGTGGTGGTGATTGGAGGCGGCCCATCGGGTTCCACCGCGGCCCATGATTTGGTGCAACAAGGCTGGCGAGTGCTCCTGCTCGATCGCCAAGGACGAACCAAGCCTTGTGGTGGCGCCATTCCGCCGCGCCTCATCCAAGACTTTCACATCCCCGATCACTTGCTGGTGGCCAAGGTCCGTTGCGCCCGCATGGTTTCACCCAAATCCAAAATGGTCGACATTCCGATTGACGACGGTTTTGTTGGCATGGTCGATCGCGACGTCTTCGATGAGTGGTTAAGGAGCCGTGCCGCCCAAGCTGGGGCCACGCGAGCGCGGGGCCGGTTCGAGCGTTTGGAGCGCGATGCCCAAGGCCGCTTGCAAGTGGTTTATGCGGCACTAGGCCCGCATGGGAGCGAGAACCAAATCCGTGTCCAGACCCGATTGGTGATTGGTGCAGATGGCGCACGATCTGAAGTGGCGCGACAAGCGATTGAGGGTGCTGACCGCACCCGCTATGTGTTTGCCTATCACGAGATTTTGCAAACGAGCAAATCATGGGCTGGCCATGACCCCGATCGCTGCGATGTCTATTACCAAGGGCCGGTGTCGCCCGATTTCTATGGCTGGATCTTTCCGCACGGCAACACCATGAGCGTGGGCACGGGCAGTGCCGACAAGGGTTTTTCATTGAGAACCGGTGTGGCGCGCCTGCGTGAAGTGGCAGGGCTCACTGATTCAACCGTTTTGCGACGCGAAGGTGCGCCGATCCCTCTCAAGCCCTTGCCCCGCTGGGACAACGGCCGCGACGTGGTCTTGGCTGGCGACGCTGCCGGTGTGGTGGCCCCCGCATCGGGTGAGGGCATTTACTACGCCATGGCTTGCGCCCGCATCGTGGCCGAGTCGGTGAACGAATGTTTGCGCGATCACAAGCCCGCTTGCTTGGCCAAGGCCCGCAAGCGCTTCATGCGCGAGCACGGCAAGGTGTTCTGGGTCTTGGGCATGATGCAGCACTTTTGGTATCGCAACGACGGTCGCCGTGAGCGCTTTGTGGCCATGTGCGAGGATAAGGACGTTCAGCAACTGACCTTCGACGCCTACATGAACAAACGACTTGTTCGCAAAAAACCCATGGCCCACATCAAAATCTTTTTCAAAGACCTGGCGCATTTGTTTGGCATGGCGCGGGTATGAGGGGTTGGATTCACTGGCGGCCACTGATCGTGGCCTTGTTGGCCAGCTACTTGACCGCAGGCATTGGCGGCGCATTCACGGATCTGGGACCTTGGTACCAGGCCTTGATCCAACCCGACTGGAAACCCCCAGACATGGCGTTTGGCCCGATCTGGACGCTGATCTTCACCCTGGCCGCAGTGAGCGCAGCCATGGCTTGGCAGGCCAGTGAATACCCCTGGGAGCGCCGTCGCATCGTGCTGCTCTTTGTCACCAATGCCGTGCTCAATGTGGCGTGGAGCGCTTTGTTTTTCACCCTCAAACGACCCGATTGGGCATTGATGGAGTGGGGCTTGCTTTGGCTCTCGGTGATGTCACTGGTGGTGGGGCTTTGGCCGATTTCGCGGATTGCAGCACTGCTCAATCTGCCTTATCTGATCTGGGTGTCGATTGCAGGTTGGCTGAACCTGGCAAATGTGACGCTCAATGCGCCGTTTGTCTGAGGCTGTTCAGCCACTCGCGAACCGAGCTCACCCATTCCTCTGGACATTCTTCATGCAACAAGTGGCCACGCCCTGGCCAACGCCTGAGCTCAGCTTGGGGCAGTGAAGCCATGGCCGCGTCGGCCAGAGAAGGCGGCACGGTTGCATCGTTCATGCCCACGTGCACTTGCACAGGCGTTTGCAATTGACTCAATCGGTGTTCAACCGCGCGCAGGTCCCATGCACGCATGAGTCGCAATACCCCCCTGACGTGGCGCGCCTGCTGCCACATTTTTCGATAGCCCTTGATCGAGGTCTCTTGAAGACGCGATCCGGTTTGTTCCAAAACGCGCTCGACCATGCCTGGGCGAAGGGCTTTTTGGGCCAACAACCAACCCGACAAAGGATTGAGGTCGATCAGCCATGCCCCAATGGGGAAAAGCCATTGCGCAGGTCCAGGCAGCGACTGCCACGCCGGGTTGATGGCAACCAAAGCGCAAGGGCTGGCCGACTGGCCTTGTGACAGCCACCACTGTGCCGCCACCAAGGCCCCAGCGGAATGACCGATCATGACCTGAGGCTCAAGTCCCAAGGTCTTGAGCAAAACCGATATTTCTTGGGCAACCCGATGGGGGGTTGGGGCGAGGGATTCGATTTCGCTGCTGAAACCATGACCCGGCAAGTCCAGGCACAGCACGGTGTGGTCTTTGGCGAGCAAGGGCGCCACTTGCCACCAGGTGTGCGTGGTGGCTCCTGTGCCATGAATGAGCACCACCACTGGCCCTTGGCCCAAGAGCTGCACATGCCAGCGCAGGTGGGGGGTTTGCACCCAACGGCTCATTTCGCTCATGGGCCAATCGGATTGGAAGGCCTCCCAATTCAGCGGGGGATAGCAGCGCTCAAACATGACTCAGGCTGCGAAGGCTGAATGCGTTGAATGCACCTCGGCCATGGCATGGTGCATGACCGAGGCCAGTCGTTCGGATCGCACCTGTGGCATGGGCACATAGCGCGCCGACATGGCTGCTGACAAGGTTTGAGCCAGCGGTTCTGGTTGAGGCGCAGTGTCCACCCACACTGAGGCCAGGCCTTCGATGCGAATGCGCTGCGCCAGCGACATGGCATCGCGGTGTGCTTGTTCGCGTCCACCAATGCCTTCCAGGTTGACGTTGGCGCGCCCATCGCTGAGCACCACCAGCAAAGGGGTCATGCCTTGTCGCATCATGCCTTGGGCCTGCATCATGCACAGTGACAACGCACTGGCAATTGGCGTCCCACCGCCACCGGGCATGGCTGCAAGAACGCGTTTGGCGCGCACCAACGAACGCGTGGTGGGCAGCAGGCATTCGGCGCTGCGGCCTCTGAATCCAATCACGCAAACGGCATCGCGTCGCACATAGCTTTGCGCCAGCAACAACTCGACCGCCCCTTTGGCCTGAGCCAAGCGCTGCAAGGCGGTTGAGCCCGAGGCATCGATGGCCAAGATCACGCAACAACGCTGACTGGGTTGACGGCGTCTGACTTGCAAGTCATCGAGTCGCCAACTCAGTCCGGCCTTGGGGCTGCGTCCCATGGCGTTGTCTTCGAGTTCGCGCAGCCGTTGGCGGGCGATGGCATGGCCCAAGCTGGCTGCGACGTCCAAGCGCGCATGACCGCCTGGTTTGCCCACCCGAGCGGGCAAAGGTCGACCACTTGCCGCCATCGTTCTTGAGCGCTGACCTGAGCCGTGTGATGAGTTGGAGCGACTGGG
>JBEAMY010000101.1:0-6429 GCA_041165725.1 Pseudomonadota bacterium | reverse complement strand
CCATCGAATCCGCCAGTGATGCCAACTCACGCGCCGTCCAAAGCCATGTATTGAGCCCGCGTTTTTACACCACCGATTTCGACGCCATGAATCGCATCGATGTCTCTGGGGTACGCGAAGAATGGGACGCGGTGATGCAAGAGTACGAGGGCGACAACAACCACGATCACTTTCAACGCGATGAAGCCTTCGCCGACGAATTGGCCAAGGCACAGACCCAGTGGACACCTGAGTTGCGCCAGGAGTTGCTGGACTTTTTCGTGAGTTCATTGACCTCTGAGTTTTCGGGCTGCATCCTCTACAACGAGATCCGCAAAAACATCGACAACCCAGACATCAAACAGCTCATGACCTTCATGGCGCGCGATGAGTCACGCCATGCGGGTTTCATCAACCAATCGCTGCGCGACTTCAATCTGGGCATTGACTTGGGCCAACTCAAGCGAACCAAGGCCTACACCTACTTCAAACCCAAATACATCATGTATGCGACCTACCTGTCTGAAAAGATTGGCTACGCCCGCTACATCACCATCTTCAGACAACTTGAGCGCCACCCCGAGTTGCGCTTTCACCCCATCTTCCGTTGGTTTGAGCGGTGGTGCAACGACGAATACCGTCACGGTGAATCGTTTGCATTGATCATGCGGGCCAACCCAGAATTGCTGCGCGGTGGCAATGTGTGGCTGATCCGGTTTTTCTTATTGGCGGTTTACGCCACCATGTATGTGCGCGATCACCGAAGGCCCATTCTTCACCACGCCATGGGCTTGGATTCGACCTCCTACGACTACGAGGTATTCCGCATCACCAACGAGATCACCAAGCAAGTCTTTCCGATTGCGCTGGACATCGGTCACTCCGATTTCCGTCAAGGCATGGACAAGTTGGTGGACATAGCAAAAGCCTATGACAAGGCCAAAGAGAGAAAGGGCATCGTGGCCAAGGTTCAGCAAGCTTGGCATGGCGCACGGGCCGTGGCGCAATTTGCCCGACTCTACTTTGTTCCGGTTCAATCGCAAACGCTCAACACGCAGGTTCGCCTGAAGCCCATATGGTGATGGACATTGCCTGGCCCATGCTGGTGGCCGTGCTTGCATGGTGGGTGGGCACGGGCATCATTTTGTGGCTGGATCGCCAAGGCCAGGCTGTGGTTCGCATCGGGTTGCTGGTCTGGACAGGCCTGTTCGCCCTGTCTTTGTATGGGGCTTGGGTCAGCATGGAGTCCGCTTCCAGCACCAATGCCTACATGGGGTTTTTTGCTGCGATTGGCATGTGGGGCTGGCATGAATTGGTTTTTCTCTCGGGCCACCTCACGGGCCCACGCCGAGTTGCATTGAGCCTGGGGGCCAAAGGTTGGCAACGGTTTCGCCAAGCTTTTGCTGCCGTGTTGTGGCATGAGTTGGCCTTGGTTGCCAATGCACTGGTGTTGGTGGTCATGCAAGGCACACAAACCAATCACGTGGCCTTATGCACTTTTGGTCTGCTGTGGTGCATGAGGCTCATTGCCAAACTCAACCTGTTTGTCGGCGTTCCTTTGGTGGGGGCCAATTACTTGCCTGCCCACCTCCAATATCTAGCGAGTTACTTCCATGTGGCGCGCGTGGGCTGGTGGTATCGCTTCACCATGGCCATGGCCACAGCTGGCTGGGTCAGCCTGATTTGGCAAACCAGCTCCGCTCATCCAGCCGACTTCACGGGTTGGGTCTTGTTGTGCAGCCTCTTTGGTTTGGGCATTTTGGAAATGCTCATCATGGTCTTGCCCTGGCCACTGCAAAACCTGTGGGGCTGGATGGTGCGAATGCCCGACCCCACATGAATGCCTACACCAACGACCATCGCCACATCGATGCGGCCATCGAGCGTGAATCGCGCCCCAAGGCCTTGGTCATCGGCAGTGGGTTTGGAGGCTTGGCGGCCGCAATTCGCCTGCACCACAAAGGCTATGCGGTCAGCGTCTATGAAAAGCTAGATGCCCCTGGTGGTCGCGCTTATGTCCACCACCAAGATGGTTTTGCATTCGATGCGGGGCCCACCATCATCACAGCACCGTTCTTGTTGAGGGAGTTGTGGGCGCTGTGTGGCAAGCGCTTCGATGACGACGTGAAGCTGGTGGCCATGGACCCTTTCTATCGGATTTTTTTCGATGATGGCCAGCACATCGATTTCCACCAAGACCGAGATCGAATGCGCGATGAAATTTCTCGCATTTCGGTTGAGGACATCGATGGCTACGAACGCTTTGTAGAACTGTGCGACCGATGCAAGACCTTGGGCTTTGAAGGCATGGGCACCAAACCCTTTGACAAGCTATGGGACCTGGTTGAGGAAATCCCGGCCTTTTTGCGCATGGGGGCATGGCGCAGCTTGCATGCCCAGGTTAAACGTCATGTGCGCCATCCGAATTTGCGGGTGGCATTGAGTTTTCACCCCCTGCTCATCGGCGGCAACCCCCTGAAGGTCACGGCCGCCTATGCCTTGATCCATTCTTTGGAGCGTACCTGGGGCGTGCATTCGGCCATGGGCGGAACTGGCGCCATCATTCAAGGCTTGGTGGGCTTGCTCAAGGACTTGCACATCCCCATTCACTACAACTCACCGGTGACTCGAATTTTGAGCACGGACGGTCGAGCAAGTGGCATTCAGTTGGGCAACGGTGAAACCGTGAAGGCCGACATCGTGGTCTCGAATGCCGATGTGGCTTGGACTTACAAACACCTGATTCCACCTGAGAACAAACGCTGGTGGACCGACTTTCACATCGACCATGCCCATCACTCCATGGGCTTGTTCGTTTGGTACTTTGGCACCAGGCGTCGCTACGATCATTTGCCCCACCACAGCCTGGTGCTGGGGCCGAGGTACGAGGGCTTGCTCAAAGACATTTTTGATCGACGGGTGCTGAGCCGCGACTTCAGCATCTATTTGCACAGGCCAACCGCCACCGACCCATCGGTGGCACCGCCTGGCTGCGATGCTTTTTATGCCCTGGTTCCTGTACCTCATCTGGGCAGCGGCACCGACTGGAGTCGACAAGCCGAACACCTGAGGACCGCTCTGGCCCAGCGTTTGCATGACACGGTTTTGCCCGGTTTTGAAAATGAGGTGGTGACTTCGAAGATCGCCACACCCAAGACCTTTGAGCAACGCCTGTGGTCTCATCTGGGTGCAGGCTTTGGTCTGGAACCACGCCTGAGCCAAAGCGCTTGGTTCCGACCTCACAACCGCAGCAAGGAATTGCCAGGTCTTTACATGGTGGGCGCAGGCACTCATCCCGGAGCAGGTGTGCCCGGCGTCTTGATGTCGGCCAAAGCCCTTGAGCAGGTGGTTCCCCATGCAGTACGACGCTGATTTCCTTCACACCCGAACCACCCAAAGCGACCTCAAGGCTTGCGTGGCCATGATGCAAAGCGGGTCCAAAACATTTTTTGCTGCCAGTCGACTCTTGCCGCCAAGAGTGAGATCGCACGCGATCGCCCTTTATGCGTTTTGCCGTGTCGCTGACGATTTGATTGATGAGCAGCCTGCCCATCTGGCCTCTCAAGCTGTTGACCAATTGAGGCAAAGGCTGGATGCGATTTATCGGGGTGTACCTGGCAATCACATTGAAGACCAGGCCTTGAGCTTGGTGGTGGAAGACGTGAATTTGCCCAGGCATTTCCTCGATTGGTTGATTGAAGGTTTTGCCTGGGATGCCCAGGGCTTTTCGTGCGTCACGCTCAGCGATGTGCACAACTACGCGGTTCGAGTGGCGGGTACCGTGGGCGCAATGATGTGCTGGATCATGGGGCAACGCGATGTGCCCACTTTGTCGCGCGCGTGTGAGTTGGGGGTGGCCATGCAACTCACCAACATGGCACGGGATGTGGGCGACGATGCACGCAAAGGCCGGATTTACCTGCCCTTGGATTGGATGCATCAAGAAGGCATTCAAGCCGAAGCATGGCTGAATTGCCCCGAACACAGTCCAGCCATAGGGCGACTCACCAACCGCTTGTTGGACTCAGCCGACGAGTTGTATGTGCAAGCCTTGCCCGGCATTGCCAGCTTGCCCACCGATTGCAGGGCAGCGATACATGCGGCCAATTTGATTTATGCGGAGATTGGTCATCAACTGCGCCGAGAAGGTTTGGATTCGGTCAACCACAGAACGGTGGTGAGCACCTCACGCAAACTGGTGCTGCTGCTCAAGGCCTGGACACAGGCCAGATGGATTTGCATGAGCGATGAGGCGCCTTCAACCTTGCCCGAGATCGAGGCGTTTTTGGGGACTTCTTTGGAACCTGGTGCGCGAATCGCTCAAGGACCAAACACACAGGGGTTTGTGCGGCCTCAGCGCAGCCTGGGCCAGAGGGTCAACTGGGTCATGGACCTGATTGAAAAGCGTGAGACCCTCAGGCGGGAGCGACCGTTCAGCGGCGTCGGTTGAGCCAGTTGGCAACCATGAACAGGCAGACCACCACGTACAGCAAGATGAATATGTATTTGAGTTCCATGCGACTTCCTTGTTGAATCAGTGAAATGGGGTAAGACGGGTGGATGAGCCTGAACCTTGACTGGGCGAGGACTCAGCGGCCTGAGTGCTCAGACCCCGCATCGCCACCAGCGTCACCACCAGCATGACAACTTCGATGCTATAGACGAAGGAATAACCCGTCCACGAACTGGTCATGCTGGCCACCGCATCGCGCAATAGCCCTCCCAATGCCAAAGCCAGACCGCCCGCCGTGGCCTGAACGGCGCCCCATGCGCCCAAGGCCAGCCCGACTTCGTGGCGAGCGCTGCGTTGCATGGTGGCGGTCAAGGTGCCGTGGCCAAACAAGCCCGCTCCTAAACCAATGAGGCCAACGCCCAAGACAAAACAGGAGGTCATGGCCAAGGGTTCGGCCAAGATGACCAGCACCAAACCCGGCACACCAATCCATGCGCCCCACGCGCTCATGCGAATGGCGTCCATGCCTTTGCTCAAGGCATGAGATGCCCAGATGAAACCGATGAGACTTCCCATGGCCAGCGTGGCGCTGAGGTAAGTGGTGGCCGAGACATTGAGCCCAAGGATTTCGCCGCCATAGGGCTCGAGCAACACGTCTTCCATGGTGAAGGCCATGGTGCCCAGACCCAAGATGATCAAATGTCGGATGGCATTTTTGCCTTGAACAAAGCAGTGCCAAGCTTGCGAAAAATCGGGGTCTTGGTTTGTTTTGGCGACTTCAGAAGGTTTGCGATCTCTGCGTCTGGCCTCTTGCTTCCACATGGCCAGCACATTGAGCACCAAAGTCAGAATGGCCGCGCCCTGAATCACTTGAATCAGTCGGCCAGGCGAGAAATTCGACAAGACATCGCCAAAGACCAGCGCACTGCCAATCATGCCCAGCAACATCATCACGTAAAGAAAGCCCACCACTCTGGGCATTTTTTCGGGAGTGGACAAATCGGTGGCCAAGGCCAGTCCAGCCGTTTGAACCGTGTGCAATCCTGCACCCACAAGCAAGAAGGCCAATCCACAGGCCAGATGTCCCACCCAAAGTGGCGCACTGCTGGATTGACCCATGCCGGCCAAGACCAACAGGGCAAAAGGCATGATGGCGAACCCGCCAAATTGCATCAAGGTGCCCATCCAGATGTAGGGCACACGCCGCCAGCCCAACTCGGAGCGGTGGTGATCACTTCTAAAGCCCACCACGGCTCGGAAAGGCGCAAACAACAAAGGCATAGCGACCATCACCGACACCAAGGAGGCACTGACCTTGAGCTCAACAATCATGACTCGGTTGAGTGTGCCCACCAGCAACACCAAGGCCATGCCCACTGAAACCTGAAATAACGACAGGCGCAACAACCTGCTCAATGGGAGGTCTTCGCTGACCGCATCTGCAAACGGCATGAAACGCATGCCCCATTGCAACCAACGGGCTGTTCCTGTTCGAACCTGATTCATGATGTTGGAGTGTGAATCGTCATTGAAAAAACCGGGCAGTCCCTTGGGTCTGCCCGGTCGGTCTCACCCATGGATCATTTCTTGGGTGGGTCTGCCGCAGGGGCTGTCGCCACCACGGCCTTGCCTGCCCCGCCATTGAGGAAGGCCTTGACCCAGGTGGTGTTGGTCACCAGAGCCAAGTGAACGCAGAAAGAGCCAATCGCCACGGCAGCCAAAAAGATGGGAATGCCGACTTGGGGACGGACCACACACCACAGTTTTCCGTAAATCATGATGTGCTTCCTTTCACTTGAGCCAGGGTGAGTAGATGTAGGCCAGCAGATGTGCCAAAGCGGCAATCATTCCGAAAATCTGCGTGCCTTGGATGAGATGCCTATGGATCTCCTCCGATTCGGCCTCGGTCAAACCGGTGGGCCATACTTTGTCTTTATCAGACATGGTTTTCTCCTTGCAAGAAGACAACGTGCTCGGCCCGCACGAGGGCTTTTGGG
>JBEAMY010000100.1:0-6451 GCA_041165725.1 Pseudomonadota bacterium | reverse complement strand
CAGGCATCGGATTCAGCTTGAACAACAGCATGCTGATCATTGCGGGTTCGCTGGTGGGTTCATCCGGTGCGATCTTGTCTTACATCATGTGCAAGGCCATGAACCGCGCATTCTTGAGCGTGATCCTCGGCGGCTTTGGCGGTGAGGGCAGCGCCGTCACCGATGCCAGTGGACATCAGCGCACGGTCAAGAGTGGCAGTGCCGATGATGCAGCCTTCATTCTGATGAATGCCGAGAGCGTGGTCATTGTTCCGGGTTACGGCTTGGCCGTGGCGCGCGCTCAACACGCCGTCAAAGAATTGGCCGACAAGCTCATCGAAAAAGGCATTTCGGTCAAGTACGCCATCCACCCTGTGGCTGGGCGCATGCCAGGTCACATGAACGTGTTGCTGGCTGAGGCCGAGGTCGAGTACGACCAGGTCTTCGAGATGGAAGACATCAATGGCGAATTTGGACAGACCGATGTGGCGGTGATCCTTGGCGCCAATGACGTGGTCAACCCTGCGGCACTGCAAAAAGGCAGTCCCATTTATGGCATGCCCATTCTGGAAGCCTTCAAGGCCAAGATGATCATTGTCAACAAGCGATCCATGGCATCAGGGTATGCCGGACTGGACAACGAACTCTTTTACATGGATAAAACCATGATGGTGTTCGGTGACGCCAAGAAGGTGGTTGAGGAAATGGTCAAAGCGGTTGAGTGAGCCCTCGGGCTTGTCTCAAAAGCGTTTCACCAGCCCCTTCAGCGCCCTGGCTTGCCAGGGCTTTTTTTTAAATTGAGGAGACACAACCCATGACTGCAGACCGTCCGTGGCTGGCCGCTTACCCCCAAGGCGTGCCTGCCGACATCAGCGCCGAAGAGCTCAACAGCACGCTGGTGGAATTGCTGGATTCGGCCTTCAAGCGATTTGGCGATCGCACGGCCCACCACTTCATGGGCTGCGACATGAGCTATGCCCAATGGGATACCGACAGCCGGGCTTTGGCTGCGGGCTTGCAGGCCATGGGGCTGCAAAAGGGTGACCGTGTGGCCATCATGCTGCCCAACGTGCTGCAGTATCCTTTGGCGGCCGCGGCCATCATTCGCGCTGGCTATGTGGTGGTCAACGTCAATCCGCTCTACACCGCCCGAGAGTTGGAGCACCAGCTCAAGGACTCTGGCGCAAAAGTCATATTCATCCTGGAAAACTTCGCACATGTCTTGCAGGCCTGCAAAGACAAAACCCAGATCCAGCAAGTGGTCCTGTGCGCCATGGGCGATTGCCTACCCGGACTCAAGGGGGCATTGGTCAATTTTGTGGTTCGGCGGGTCAAGAAATTGGTGCCCGACTTTTCACTCTCTGCCGTGACCCGCTTCAACGATTTGCTGGCTCGGGGACGCTCGCAAACCTTTAAGCCCGCCACTGTCACGCCCAACGAGGTGGCCGTGCTCCAGTACACCGGCGGCACCACTGGCGTGTCCAAAGGAGCGATCTTGCTGCACCGCAATTTGGCCGCCAACGCAGCGCAGTCCGAACTCTGGAACGGCCCGAGCATGCGCCGTTTGCCCAAAGGCGAGCAATTCACCATGGTGTGTGCTTTGCCCCTGTATCACATCTTTGCGTTCACGGTGGGCATGATCAAGCAACTTCGCGGCGGAGACAAACTCATCCTCATCCCCAATCCGCGCGATTTGCCCGCTGTCTTCAAGACCTTGAGCAAACACCGTTTCCATGGCTTCCCGGCGGTCAACACCTTGTTCAACGCCATGGCCAATCACCCCGACTTTGCCAAGGTCGATTGGTCGCATCTGTTGCTGTCTTTGGGCGGCGGCATGGCGGTTCAATCCGGCACGGCCCAACTTTGGCTGGAAAAAACCGGTTGTCCCATTTGTGAAGGCTATGGCCTGTCTGAGACCAGCCCCTCAGCCAGCTGTAACCCCGTCGATTCAACGGCCTATACCGGCAACATTGGCGTGCCCATCCCCAGCACTTGGATGAAAGTGGTGGACGACGAGGGACGCGATTTGCCCGTGGGCGAGGTGGGCGAGTTGTGCATCAAAGGCCCCCAGGTCATGGCGGGTTACTGGCAGCGCCCCGATGAAACGGCCTTGGTCATGCTGCCCGGCGACTGGTTCCGCTCGGGCGATGTGGGTTTCATGGACGAGCGCGGCTTTTTCAAGATCGTTGACCGCAAGAAAGACATGATTCTGGTGAGCGGCTTTAACGTCTACCCCAACGAAATCGAGGATGTGGTGTCGACCTTGCCTGGCGTACTGGAATGTGCGGCCGTTGGTGTGGCCGATGAGCGCACCACGGAGGCCGTTTGCCTGTTTGTCGTGAAGTCTGATCCTCAGTTGTCCGAAGAAGCCATTCGCAAGCATTGCCGCGAAAACCTCACAGCCTACAAAAACCCGCGAAGCATCGTCTTCAGAACCGAATTGCCCAAGACCACCGTGGGCAAGATCCTGCGGCGCACCTTGCGCGAGGAGCTTCAGGCCCAGTCTTGACCCTCCTTGATTTGAATCAGTGCAGTGGGATTGCCCTCCCCCTAGCATGGGCACGTTCACAAAAAGGAGGACTGCAAATGTTCAGCAAAAACATGGGTGGGATTGACCGCGGCTTGCGCGTCATCGTGGGCTTGTCCTTGATTGGCTCTGCGGTCACGGGCGTTTTGGGGCCATGGGCTTACATCGGTGTGGTCCCGGTGTTCACGGCCATTTTGGGTTCTTGCCCCCTTTACAACTTGGTGGGCATCAAGACCTGCAAGCTTGAACCCCAAGAGGGACAAACCCCTGAGGCTTGAAGCCAGAGTCTATGTTGCGCCGTCGCTTGACGGCGGGCGTTCACTTGAGCCAGCCGCGCCGGCGGAAATACCACATGGGCACCACTGCGCTGGCGATCATCAGACCCAGCGCATAGGGGTAACCCAGCGACCACTCCAATTCGGGCATGTGGCGAAAGTTCATGCCGTAGAGGCTGGCAATCAGGGTCGGAGGCAGCAGGGCCACGCTGGCCACCGAAAAGATTTTGATGATCTTGTTCTGGTTGATGTTGATGAAACCCACCGTGGCGTCCATCAAGAAATTGATCTTCTCGAACAAAAACGCGGTGTGGCTGTCCAGCGAATCGATATCGCGCAAGATTTGACGCGCTTCTTCAAATTGCTCGGCATTGAGCAAGCGCGCGCGCATCATGAAGCTCACCGCGCGGCGGGTGTCCATGGCATTTCGCCGAATGCGGCCATTCAAGTCTTCGAGCTTGGCGATGGCACCCAACACCTCAGTGGCCAAGTCGTCGGTCACGTCGCCAGAGAGCACCAAGCGGCTGGCGTTTTCAAGTTCGTCGTAAATGTCTTCCAAGGAATCAGCGGAGTATTCCGCGTCGGCATCAAAAAGTTTGAGCAACACCTCTTTGGCGTCGGCGATCAAACCGGGCGCGCGGCGAGCGCGCAGGCGCAACAAACGAAAGACTGGAATGTTGGCGTCGTGAATGGAAAACAGCACGCCCCGGCTTTTGAGTTGCTCGTTGTGCTGGTTAAGGATGAAGGCCACGCGCGCTGAAGCCGGGGTGTCGTCTTCAAACACCAAAAAGTCGCTGCGGATGTGCAACTCGCCGTTGTCTTCTTCGTAAAAACGGGCGGACTCTTCCAGGTCATCATCGATGGCGTCTTCCGGGATCTGCAAACCATAGTGCTGGCGCACCCAGTGCTTTTCTTCCGGGGTTGGCGACTCCAAGTCCACCCAAATGGGCTGAAAACGAGAGAGTTCTTCCAAAGATTCAATCTCTTCTTGGAACAAGCGGCCATTGACCAGGGTGAAGACGTTGAGCATGGCGGTAAATCGGTCGGGTGGCGCAGCGCCGTGTCGGGATGGTCGATTATGTCACCGCAGTGTGGTGAAAGGGGTCAATTGCGCTTCTTTACAAGCCCATCATGAGGTCGCTGGTAGAGTCAACCCTCACGCTTACAGGTTCTCCCCATGTCCGCTTCCCTCACGCTAGGCCGTGAAAGAGCGCTGCTCTTCACTTTGGCTGGCATTCAGTTTTCCCACATCGTTGATTTCATGATGATGATGCCCCTGGGGCCTTTCATCACCAGCGGTTTTGGGATTGGACCTGCTGAATTTGGCATTTTGGTGTCAGCCTATACCTTTTCAGCGGGGGCTTCGGGTGTCCTGGCGGCCACCTACATCGATCGCTTTGATCGCAAACGCTTGATGCTGGTGCTCTATGCCCTTTTTGCGGTGTTCACCGCCTTGTGCGGGTGGTCAAGCAGCATGGCTGGTCTCATGGCGGCACGCGTTGGCGCCGGGTTTTTCGGCGGCGTGCTCAGCGCCTTGTCACAGACCATCGTGGCCGATGTGATTCCATTTGAACGCCGTGGACGAGCCATGGGCGTGGTGATGACTTCTTTCGCAGTGGGAACGGTGATGGGGGTGCCCAGCGCATTGTTTTTGGCCAACCACTGGGGCTGGCATTCGCCCTTTTTCGCCGTGGCTGGTGTGAGCCTTTTGCTGCTGGCCTTGGCCGCCTGGCTCATGCCTGCGCTCAACCACCATGTCCAAGCGGTGCGCGAGCAGTCGGTGACCAAGGTGCTCAAGCGGACTTTGGCCGACCGCAATCATCAGCGCGCCCTCTTGATGAGCGCAGGCATGATGTTTTCCTCGTTTTGCGTGATCCCCTACATCACCCTCTATTACCAGGGCAACGGCATCCTCACCTCTGCTCAATTGCCCTTGCTTTACCTTTGCGGCGGGCTGGCCACCTTGATCACTTCGCGTTGGGTGGGCGCTTTGGCAGACCGCATGGGCAAACTCAAGATGCTCAGGGTCATGCTTTTGGTCTCCACAGTGCCCCTGATGATCACCACGCTCATGCAACCTTGGGGCCTTGGCGTGGCTTTGGCGGCCTCCACCTTGTTCTTCATTGCCATGAATGGGCGCATGGTGCCAGCCATGGCGGTGCTCAGCGCAGCCGCTCACCCGCAGCTGCGGGGAACCTTCATGACCCTCAACGGGTCCATGCAATCACTGGCCATGGGACTGGCCTCTGTCGTCGGTGGGATGCTGGTCACCCAGCAAGCCGATGGCCGACTTGGCAACTACTGGCACGCCGGCATATTGGGCGTCATCGGCAGCGGTGTGACTTTTTGGCTGGCCGGACGTGTCACCATGCACACACAGCCTGTGTCCAGATAAACCCTTGATCTGGCCCGATTGATTTTTTCTGCGCCCATGGGCATAGTGGGTGAACCGCAACCCGATTGCGTCGCGGATGCACGGGCGGCGGCCAGAAACGAGGAGTTTTCAATGAACTTGACAATCAGTGGCCATCATCTGGAAGTCACCCCCGCCTTGCGCACCTACGTGACGCAAAAGCTGGACCGCATCTCCAGGCACTTCGATCAGGTTGTGGACATCAAGGTCTTGCTGACGGTGGAAAAACAAAAAGAAAAGGAAAAGCGACAGCGGGCCGAATGCAACATCCATGTCAAGGGCAGCGATTTGTTCGCGGAAAGCGCCCACGAAGATTTGTACGCCGCCGTGGACGAATTGGTCGACAAGCTCGACCGCCAGGTGAGCAAGCACAAAACCCGTCTCCAAGACCATCATCACGACAGCCACAAACGGCAATTGATGTCCTGAGCACAACTGGCGCGGCTTAAAGCCCTTCAGCGCCCGTTCCACCAGCCCCATGTGCGCCATGGGGTTTTTTTTGGCCGGAATGTAGCGCGAATGACTCGGGCCCTTGGTAAACCCTAGGCATGGCGGCCAATAGGTGCATAATCCGCCCACCATGAATCGCCTCGCCGCCATTCTGCCCTCCGAACAAGTCTTGGTTGATGTCGATGCAACCAGCAAGAAGAGGGCATTTGAGGAAGCCGGTCTGCTCTTTGAGCAGGCGCACGGCATCAATCGCGCATTGGTCGCCGAAAGTCTGTTTGCCCGCGAGCGTTTGGGCTCAACCGGATTGGGGCATGGCGTGGCCATTCCCCACGGACGGATCAAGGGACTCAAGTCCCCCATGGCAGCAGTCTTTCGCCTCGCGTTGCCCATCGGCTTTGATGCCCCCGACGAGCAGCCCGTCACCCTGATGATTTTTTTGCTTGTGCCCGAAGCCTCTACGCAAAAACACCTGGAAATCCTTTCTGAGATCGCCGAAATGCTCAGCGACGCCAACTTGCGCGAACGCCTGAAGGCCTGCGATGAGGCGCCTGTGCTGCACCGCACGATTGCGACCTGGACTTCGGTCCAACCCGCCTGAACCCAGGAGTGGCCGGTTGAAGCATTCTTCGATCAGTGCCGACGTCCTGTTTGAACATTTCCGCGAACGCCTGCGTTGGGCTTGGGTGGCGGGGCTTGGCGCGTCCGAACGCCGTTTCGATGAAGTCGCGGTCAAGCAGGCTCGCTCCGGCGCTGACTTGGTCGGCTACCTCAATTACATCCACCCTTACCGATTGCAGCTTTTGGGGG
>JBEAMY010000099.1:0-6172 GCA_041165725.1 Pseudomonadota bacterium | reverse complement strand
CATCAACCAAAACGACCCCGAGGTCATCGTGCTGGGCGGCGGCTTGAGCCTCATCGATGAAATTTTGGACCAAGTGCCCCAACAGTGGTCGCAGTGGGGCTTCCATCGCCCGCTCACCACGCCCTTGCGCCGCGCGGTTCATGGCGATTCAAGCGGTGTTCGAGGTGCGGCATGGCTTTGGGGATCTGAGTCAAAATCGCCGTCGCATGGACGTGAAGTGATATGAACAAACCAGTGATTGGCCTCATTGGCCTAGGCGTGATGGGCGAAAGCCTGGCGCTCAATTTGATCCGACATGGGCATTCGGTGGTGGGCTATGACGCCGATCCCAATCGGCGCGAATCCTTCAAACAACGGGCGGGCGATCAAGCCCGCGTGGCGGCCTCGCTCAGCGCAGTGCTGTCGGTCTTGGCCTCGCCGCGAATCCTTTGGCTCATGGTGCCTGCAGGTAAAGCGGTCGATGCGATTTTGGCCTCGCTTCACGACCGCTTATCGCCTGGCGATGTGGTGATCGATGGGGGCAACTCCCATTTCGAAGACACGCAAAGGCGAGGCAAAGCCTTGCAAGACCAAGGCATCCATTACTTGGGTTTGGGCGTGAGCGGTGGCCAAGAAGGCGCGCTCAAAGGGCCTGCCATGATGCCCGGCGGCGACCCTAAGGCCTGGGCATTGGTCAAGGATTGGTTGCCCGAGATTGCGGCCCACACACCAGAGGGGCAAGCCTGTTGCCAGTGGTTGGGACAAGGGGGCTCAGGGCATTTCGTCAAAATGGTTCACAACGGCATCGAGTACGCAGACATGCAACTCATCGCCGAAGTGCATTCGCTGTTGCAACACCTACTGGGCTTGGATGCCGAGCAAATGGCGCCGGTCTTTGCAAGCTGGCAAAACGATTGGCTCGATTCGTATTTATTGGACATCACGGTGGACATCTTGCGCCGTCGTGACGAGACCAGCGGCAAGGCCTTGGTCGACTGCATCCTCGACAAAGCCGAGCAAAAGGGCACAGGGCGATGGACCACCGAAGCGGCCTTGTCGTTTGGCGTGCCCACCCCCACTTTGGCGGCCGCCGTCTTTGCGCGACTGACCAGCGCCATGAAACCCACCCGTCTTGAATTGGCCCAACAACTCAAGGGGCCCGACTCAGCAAGCGGGCTGCCGCCCAAAGCACAAGTGATTGAAGCCCTCTCCAAGGCCTTGTTGGTCGCTCGCATCTTGGCGTTTGTCCAAGGCTTTCACCTCATCGCCGAGGCCAGTCGTCAACGCCAATGGCAAATTCCTCTGCGCACGGTGGCCTCGGTTTGGCAAGCGGGTTGCATTTTGCGTGGTGAGTTGCTCAAACCCATTCAACACGCTTTTGCCCGCTCGCCCGAAGGCCTGCTGTTGGCCGATCCGCAAATGGCAGAGGTGCTCAACGCCCACCAATCGGATTTGCGCACCGTGGTGCAATGGGCCAAAGTCGCAGGGGTGGCCGTGCCCTGCATGAGCAGCGCCATCGACTACTGGGACGGCATGCGCTGTGCGGTGTCATCGGCGCGTTTGACTCAGGCGCAGCGCGACTACTTTGGGGCTCACACCTACGAGCGTGTGGACCAAGCCGGCGTGTTCCACACCGATTGGTCCAATTCCAATTCCAATTCCAAGCCCTGAGGCTTATTCGGGATAAAGCCCCAGGCCTCGCGCGTGCAATCGCGCCAAGCCCAGCAAAGCATTGGTAAAGGGTGTGTTGACCTGGGTGATTTGTCCCAGCTCCTGAACGCTGCTCACCAAGGCGTCCAATTCCACAGAGCGGCCCGCTTGAACGTCTTGCAACATCGAGGTGGTGAACGCGCCCAGCTTGCGCGTCACAGCGTGGCGGTCTTCAGGACTTTGGGTGATGTCGATGCCAATGCGCGCGCCAATCGCTTTGGCCTCCAACATGACCTCGGAGATGAAGCCCACCAACAACTCATCGTTCATGATGCGATCGGTGGTGGCGCCAGTGAGGGCGCTGATGGGGTTGACCGTCATGTTGCCCCAGAGCTTGAACCAAATATCGTGTTGAATCCGCTGGCTGAGCGTGGCATCAAACCCAGCTTGAACCAAAAGGCTTTGCCAGGTTTGAGCGCGCTTGCTGAGGGTGCCATTTGGCTCGCCCACGATCAGTCCATTGCCAAAGTGATGGCGCACATGGCCAGGTGCATCCAGCGAACAACTTGCATGGACCACGCCACCCACCACAGACGCTGCGGGGATGGAGCGTGCCAGCACCCCGTTGGGGTCGACACTGTGCAAACCGACATTCGCATAGGCCCCGCCAAACCCGTTGAGGAACCACCAGGGCACGCCATTCATGGCGGTGTAGACCATGGTGTCAGGACCCAAAAGCGGAGCGATGCGCTTGGCCACATCGGGCAAGGCCGGGGCTTTGACCGCGAGCACCACCACATCCTGTGGCCCCAGGTCTTTGGGGTCGTCGCTCACCTGAACCGGAATGGTGAGGTGTTGCTCGCCAGAGCTCAGTTGCAGGCCTTTGGTTTTGAGGGCTTCTAGGGCCGCACCACGAGCCACTGCCGAAATCGAGATGCCGGGCAATGCGCCCAGACGCGCGCCCATCCAACCCCCAATGGCGCCAACGCCGTAAATGCAGATCTTGCGCATGATCGTCACTTCAAATGGCTGTTGTCGATGCGTTCAACCTGTCGCATCAGGGCGTCAAACAAATCTTTGCCCACCCCGCCTTGCCTCAGGTCGAATTGCAGCGAGTCTCGGGTGCATTTGGCGGCAATGGCCTCGGGAACTGGAATCGGCTCGCCCATGGACAGCGTGGCCATTTGTATTTCGCAGGCCCTCTGCAAAGTCCACAAAACGGCAAACGCTTCGGGCAAAGTGGCCCCCCAAGACAAGAGGCCATGGTTTTTAAGGATCACGGCCTTGCGTTGACCGATGCTGGCCAGAACCCTTGGGCCTTCTTCAGCATGAACCGTGATGCCTTCGAACTCGTGATAGGCCACCAAGTCGTGCAGTTGCGCCGAATAAAAATTGCTTTGCGACAGACCGCCCTTGAGGCTGGCCACCGCAACACCAGCCGTCGTGTGCGTGTGCATCACCGCATGTGCGCCTGCAATGCCGCCATGTATCGTGCTGTGCAAGACATAGCCCGCAGGGTTGATCGGATGGGTCGAGCCGTCGAGCACATCGCCAGCCAGATTGACCTTGACCAAATTGGACGCAGTGACTTCGGTGTAGTGCAAGCCAAAGGGGTTGATCAAAAACTGATTCTCTCCACCCGACACGGACTCGGGCAAGCGCACCGTGATGTGGTTGTAGATCATCTCGGTCCAGCCCAGCATGGCGAAGATGCGATAGCACGCTGCAAGCTGTTGGCGAGCAGCCCATTCATCAGGATGACAGTTGGTCTTCACAGGTTTTCCTTCTCAATAAATGGGGTCAGATGACATTAACCCAGCCGGAAAGACAAAATGCCCAGCGGGCCGTAGTCGGCCTCGAAATGGTCTTCGGGTCTGCCGGCAACAGGGCGAGTGAACGAGCCTGCCAAAACCACATGGCCCGCCTCCAGCGATTCGCCCCAAGGCGCCAGCTTGTTGGCCAGCCATGCGATGCCAATGGCGGGATGGCCTTGAACTCCGGCAGCCAGCCCGGTTTCTTCGACCACACCGTTGAGCTTGAGCACCGCGCCACACCAGGGCAAATCGACTTCACCGGGTTTGACCCGCTTGGCCCCAGTGACGATGGCGGCATTGGCCGCGTTGTCACTGATGGTGTCTTGGACCTTGCGCATGACTTTGGTGTGGCGGTCAAATTGTTCGATGCGTGAATCAATGATCTCCACCGCAGGCGTGATGTACTCGGTGGCGTCCAATACCTCTTCGACACTGACCTTGGGCCCACGCAGGTTTTTCTTCAGCACAAAAGCCAGCTCCACTTCAATGCGTGGCGCAATGAAGCGCTCAAAGGGAATCGACAGCGTTTGACCAGGTGTGCATTCCCAATGCATATCGTCAAGCAAGGTGCCGAAATCGGGTTCATTGATTTGGCTGGCCTGCTGCATGGCGCGGCTGGTGAGGCCAATCTTGTGCCCGATCACCCGCCGGCCTTCGGCGAGTTTGATGGCCATCCATGCGCGGCTGATCCGGTAGCCGTCTTCAATGGCCATGTTGGGAAAGCGCTTTGAGAAATGCTCAATCTGAACGCGAGAGCGTTCGGAGGCATTGAGCGCTTGGGCAAGTTGCTGAATCTGATCGTCGGTGAAGGTGGACATGCTGGACCTTGTCGTCAGGAGGGGCGCCTCAAAATGGGCTCAATCGTGGCTATGGCTTTTGAAACAGCGGATGGATGTTGCTGTGTTTGGAGTCGAAGACTTCCTGGCCCACATCGACCTGAACCGTGATGCCCAGATAACGCTTGGCCATGGTCTCGGCCATGAGTTGGTGGATGCATTGGGTCAGCGCTTCGCCCGCGCGCTGCTGCGTGCTCGCCGTGCGCCCTTTGCCCATGCGCAGGTTCAGGTACATGAAGGCATAGTCGCTGCGACCACTGGCCGCCTTGCCCGCTTCGCCGCCGTCTGAAACGGCGTAATGCGGGGCCGGGTAAGCCAGAACGCGGATGCCGCCAATTGGAAAAGCAGGTTTGTCGTTTTCATCGCGAACACCCCTTAAGGTTTGCGCCAAGTCACGGCAAATCGCAGGCATGTCCACCTCTTGATCGAGCTGGCTGGTGTAATGAATGGTGAGGTGAGGCATGGAGAGCTTTCTGGATGGCTGACTTCACAGTCGAACCGAAATCGGCGTGAACCCTTGGGCCGAGCTGGCAAGCGCTTTGGGGATTTGCGAACCGTCTTGCGGCGTGACCTCAAAAATGGCGTTGAGTTGCCCGGTGCCGCTGGCGCCAAAGTAGGGGGTGACCATGTCCACGCCGCCGTCGTAAGCCGTCCAGCCCAATGACCCCATGAGCATGGCGGTGTCGTGCATGAAGCCTTCGCCGTGACCTTTGCTGGCGTACTCGGGCAGCATTTGGCAAAACGATTTCCACTCGCGTTGTTGCCACATCTGCAGCACCTGTTTGTCGAGTTGCTCCAAGAAAGGGCTCCAGATCTTGAAAGCGAACTCAGGCGCGAGACCGTTTTGGGCGAAGCGATGCGACAAAGAACCACTGGCCAAAAAAGCCACTGTGCCGTTGTAGTGGTCTTCCACAGCGCGACGCATGGCCCAGCCCAGTCTGGCGCTGTCGTCCAGGTAGTGCGCCATGCACATGGCTGAGACCGACACCACTTTGAAATGCTGATCGGGATTCATGTAGCGAAGTGGCACCAATGTGCCGTATTCGGGGTCCAAGGTGGTGGCGTCGTGCGCCAAGGTCTCCACGCCCATGTCGTTGCAGACCTTGGCCAAGACGCGGCCCAGTTCGGGGTTGCCCGGTGACTCAAACTCCATGTTGGAGATGAAGTGGGGCAACTCATTGCTGGTGTACGTGCCCTTGTAGTGGGGCGCGCAGTTGATGTGGTAATTGGCATTGACCAGCCAGTGCGTGTCGAAGACGACCAGTGTGTCAACGCCCAGCTCGCGGCAACGCCGGCTGATTTCGAGGTGGCCGTCGATCGCATCTTGACGAGTGCCATGGCGTGGCCCAGGCAATTCGCTGAGGTACATGCTGGGCACGTGGGTGATTTTGGCGGCGAGGGCGAGCTTACCCATGACAAAGCCTCCGTACTGAAAAAAGAAACTTCATGGTGCGGGCTTTTTGCGTTCACGCACATAAAGCGTTTTGTGAACACGTGCAACGATGTCGTTGCTTTCGTCAGTCACCAGCACTTCCATTTCGGGCAAAACTTTTTTGCCGCCCTCGGCTTGTTGTTTGATCTCGGCGATCTGTGCATCCGTCAAGACGAACTCAGCCCGCATGTGGCCACGGCCAGGTTTAATGAATTCGATGCGTGCGGCTTGGTCCCACACCACATAGTTGCGCCCCAACTTGGCCAACAGCATGAGGCAGTAAAACGGGTCGCACATGGCGTAAAGACTGCCGCCGAAATGGGTGCCCAATGCATTGCGGTTCCAAAATCTTTCTTTCATCACCACAACGATGTGGCCATAGTCCGGCGACACTTCTTGCACTGTGATGCCGGTTCCCCAAAAGGGAGGAAAGCATGACATGACCCAACGGAAAAAACCTG
>JBEAMY010000098.1:0-3377 GCA_041165725.1 Pseudomonadota bacterium | reverse complement strand
GCCCGGCAAGCTGAGGCTGATGTATGAGGCCAACCCCATGAGCTGGTTGATCGAGCAAGCAGGCGGCGCATCCATCAATGGCAAAGAGCGCATCCTCGACATTCAGCCCACTCAATTGCATGAGCGGGTGAGTGTGATGCTGGGTTCTAAAAACGAAATCCAACGCTTGCAAAGCTATCACCAGCAAAGCCAGTGAGTGTGGTTTTCTGAACCGGTCAGCAGCGTGTTTTAAGGCTTCAACACAACAGGCTGGCTATAATTTTCGCAGTGCCGGAGTAGCTCAGTCGGTAGAGCAGCTCATTCGTAATGAGAAGGTCGGGGGTTCGATTCCTCTCTCCGGCACCACCTTTAGATCCGCTTAATCGATCTGTCCAAACCTCACACCTCATGGCCCATGCATTCGCATCGGGCCATTTTTGTTTACAGTGTGCGGTCATGTGCATCCTTGCCCTTCACTGCCAACCCGGCGCCAAACAAACCCAGGTCGTGGGCTGGCACGATGGGCGGATCAAAATTCAACTCAAAGCTCCGCCCGTGGATGGCAAGGCCAACGAAGTGCTGTTGGCATTTCTGTCCAAATCGCTGGGCGTACCGCGCCAATCTCTGAATCTGGAGTCCGGCGCCAACCAGCGCATCAAACGCGTGAGGATCGATGGGATCGAGTCACATGAAGCCCTTGCCAAATTGGGCTTAGACCCGCCTAATCCCTGAAACCAAAGTCAAATCCACTTGATGAACCACCATGCCGATTCAATTCAAAAGATCCTGGGCTGATCCCGACATTGAGCTCTACCGCGATACGGTGCTGAGATTCATTCACGAGCACATGCTGCCCCATGACGAAGCCGCGCGGCAACGTGGCCACGTGGGTCATGAGTTGTGGCTACAAGCCGGTCAGGCTGGCTTGCTGTGTACCGATATTCCTACCGAATGGGGCGGCATGGGAGGTGATTTCCGCCACGAGGCCGTGCTGCATGAGGAGATGGCCCGCTTGAGCCTGAGCGGCATGAACGCGGCCGTCCACTCCATCGTGGCCCATTACTTTCTGAACCACGGTACACCTGAGCAAAAGCAACGCTATCTGCCCCGCATGGCGCGTGGCGAATGTGTGGGTGCCATTGCCATGACTGAGCCGGGCACAGGTTCTGACCTCCAAGGCATACGCACCCGAGCCGAGCACCATGGCGATCATTTCGTCATTCAAGGCAGCAAAACCTTCATCTCGAATGGATTTCTTGCGGGCGTGGTTTTGGTGGTGTGCAAGACCGATCCGCAACAAGGTGCGGCAGGCACATCGATTCTGATTGTCGACACCGACGACTGCCCTGGCTATCGAGTGGGTCGTGTGCTCGACAAAATTGGGCTCAAAGCGCAAGACACCTCTGAGTTGTTTTTTGATGGGGTTCGCGTGTCCACCGATGCCGTGCTTGGCGGTAAAACCGGCCAAGGCTTTTACCAACTCATGGCCGATTTACCCTACGAACGTTTGATCATTGGTGTGACCGCACTGGCCGCCATGGAAGGCGCCTATGCCGCCACGCTGGACTACGTGCGTGAGCGCAAGGCCTTCGGTCAGGCAATTGCCGACTTTCAAAACACGCGATTCAAACTCGCGGAGATCGCCACAGAAATACAAGTGGGGCGAGCTTTCATCGACCGATGTGTAGAGGATTTGCTCAAAGGTCAACTCGATACCGCCACCGCCTCTATGGCCAAGTTGTGGGGCTCAGAAGCGCAAGGACGAGTGATCGATGCCTGCTTGCAACTCTTTGGGGGCTATGGGTACATGAACGAATACCTGATTGCCCGCTTGTACACTGATGCGCGCATTCAACGGATTTACGGTGGCACCAGCGAAATCATGAAAGAAGTGATCGCTCGCGCCCTTTGAGGAGACACCATGACCGAAGCCTACATCGTTGCCGCCACTCGAACCGCAGGAGGTCGCCGTGGCGGCCGTCTGTCCGGTTGGCATCCTGTTGACCTGGCCGCACAAGTCCTCAACAACTTGCTGGACCGCAGCCAAGCAGATCCCGCATCGATTGACGATGTGATCATGGGTTGTGTGAGCCAAGTGGGCGAGCAATCGACCAATGTGGCGCGAAACGCAGTGCTGGCGTCGCGATTGCCCGAATCGGTTCCGGGTACCTCGATCGATAGGCAGTGTGGCTCTTCCCAACAAGCCCTTCACTTTGCGGCACAAGCCGTCATGTCGGGCACCATGGATGTGGTGATTGCTGCTGGCGTGGAATCCATGACGCGCGTGCCCATGTTCACCTCGTCGGTTCTGCCACAAAAAGCAGGGCTTGGCTTTTATCAAAGTCCTCTGGTCAATGCGCGTTACAACGATGTGATCTTCAGTCAGTTCACAGGTGCCGAGATGCTGGCGCGCAAGTACGGTCACTCGCGCGATGTGCTCGATGCCTTTGCCTTGCAAAGCCATCAGCGCGCTAAGCAAGCCACTGAGTCGGGTGTATTCAAAAGCGAAATCGTCCCCGTCGCGGTCATGGACTCAGAAGGTAGGCCGACTGCCGAAATGCACCTCAACGACGAGGGCATCCGCTTTGATGCCACGCTTGAAAGCATAGGCGCCGTCAAATTGCTCCAAGAAGGTGGCATGATCAGTGCCGCCAATGCGAGTCAGATTTGCGATGGCGCCAGTGGCGTGATGGTGGTCAACGAACGCGGTCTCAAACGCCTGGGCATTGCTCCGCTGGCCCGCATTCATCACATGAGCGTCATGGGCCATGATCCTGTGATCATGCTTGAAGCACCTATTCCCGCAACCCAGATGGCCCTGCGCAAAGCTGGCTTGTCGATTCAGGACATTGACCTGTATGAAGTCAACGAAGCCTTTGCACCCGTTCCTCTAGCTTGGCTCAAAACCTTGGGCGCCGATCCTGAGCGACTCAATGTTCATGGCGGTGCGATTGCACTGGGTCATCCACTTGGCGCATCGGGAACCAAACTCATGACCACACTGATTCACGCATTGCATTCGCAAGGCAAGCGCTATGGCTTGCAAACCATGTGTGAAGGCGGTGGCATGGCCAACGTCACCATCATTGAACGAGCATGAGCAACACCGCCATTCAGGACATCATCATCCTTGAGCGAAAGGGCGACATCGCCCTTCTTCACCTCAATCAGCCCGAGCGCCTCAACCCACTGGGTTTGGCTTTGCAGCAAGGTTTGCGCGAACGTTTTACAGAGCTCGCCAACGACCGTTCAGTGCGTGCACTCATCATCACGGGTTCTGGCAAAGCGTTTTGCGTGGGTGCTGACCTCAGTGCCATGCAATCGTCAGACTCTGGCAAGACCTTGGGTGAGCAGTCTTGTGACACCATGTTGAGCCTGTCCAATCGCATCATCGAAGA
>JBEAMY010000097.1:0-7401 GCA_041165725.1 Pseudomonadota bacterium | reverse complement strand
GGCTGAACGAGGATGCCTCATCCAGCACCTGACTGCGCAACCCGCCCCCGGCCTCAGTTGTCCAGGCGAATCCCGGCGTTGCGAATGACCTGACCCCAGCGGTCGATCTCGGCCACCATGTAGTTGTGGAACTGCTCCTGGGTCATGGCGGGCGAGAAGCTTGAAAGACCAATGTCTTGCAAGCGTTTTTTCATCTCCGGATCGGCTGTCGCGGCGTTCACCTGCTTGTAGATGTGGTCAATCGCGGCTTGCGGGGTTTTGGGCGGGGCCAGCAACCCGACCCAGGCGTCGGCGTCAACGGCATAGCCTTGTTCCGTCAGGGTAGGAACAGTGGTTCCTGCAAAACGCTGGGGCGAAGCGATACCAAAGGCCTTGACCTTGGAGAGGGCAGGAATGACGATGGAGGCAGGGGCCATCATCACATCCACTTGCCCGGCCATGATGGCCTGAAACGCAGGGGCAGCGCCCTGGTAGGGCACGTGCAAAATTTTCACATCAGCCTTGGCCTTGAACATCTCCATAGCCACTTGCGAGGTGCTCCCCACGCCCCAGGAGGCATAGGTCAACTCACTGCCCTTGGCCAATGCGACGAGTTCGCTCAACGTGTTGGCTTTCAAGCCCGGTCGCGCTACCAACATAAAGTTCACCTTGGCCACAGGCGCAACGCCACGAAAGTCTCGCGCCACATAGGACATCTTGGAAAAGACGTTGGGGTTGATGGAGTTGGTGTCGGCCGTGGCCATCAAGACGGTATAGCCATCGGCCGGTGCGTTGAACACCAGTTCAGAGGCAATCATGCCGTTGGCACCTGCCTTGTTGTCGGGCACCATGGGTTGGCCCAGGGCATCGCCCAGTTTCATGACCAAGGCACGGGCGGCCACATCGGTTGCCCCTCCCGGCGGGTAGGGAATGACCATGCGAATCGGCTTGTTGGGGCTCCAGGCGTTTTGCGCCAGGACGGGAGAGGACAAGCCCAGGGTTAGTGCACCCAAGGCCAGCCCTAGCACCCCCACCAGGCCCAATCGCCGGCGTGTCGAACGGCTCATGTCGTCGCGTGTTTCAGTCGAGTTCATTGTGTCTCCTTTGTGAGTGGTCAAGTGATCAGGGTTAGGGAAGCAAGTCGTCATGAGCCCCTAGCGCGGGGCCATTACCAGCCAGCGCAGGACGTTGGCCATCGAAGCTGATGGGCAGACCAATGGTGGTCACTTGCCCATTGGGTGTGGTTTGCAAAATGCCGAGTGCCCGGGTTTGCTCATGTTGAAGCACCTGGTCCAGGTCGTGCATGGGGCCGCACGGGATGGACGCAGCAGAGATTTTTTCCAGGCACTGCGCCATGCACAAGCGCTCCACCTTGGCTTGTAACAACGGAATCAAGGCCTGACGGTGTTGAACACGTGCCCCATTGGTCGCAAAGCGTGGATCTGTCACCAACTCGGGCAATTCCAGCACACCGCACAACGCAGCAAACAATTTGTCATTGCCCGCTGCAATCATCAACGCGCCATCAGCGCATCGAAACACCTGGTAAGGCACGATATTGGGGCTGCCCGACCCATTGCGCTGCGGCATGGCGCCTCCTGCCAGGCGGTCGGACAGGGGCACGGACATCCAACTCAATGCCGTTTCAAACAAAGACACATCCACGATACGGCTGGCATGGGTAGGGTCCTGGCGTCTTTGCAAGAGCGCTGACAAAATACCGATCACGGCCCACATGCCGGTGCCCTTGTCGTTGAGCGACACTGGCACCCGGCTGTAATCGTCACCCGCATTGCCAATCACGCTCATGAGGCCGCTGAAAGCCTGCATCAGTGGGTCGTAACCGGGTGCGTCCTTCAATGGACCCGTCCGACCAAAAGCTCCCAGGTTGCAGTAAATCAGATCGGGTGATTCCGCGGTCAACTGCTGAGCACCCAGTCCATGACGCTCCAAGGTGCCGGGCTTGAGGTTTTGCAGCACCACATCGGCATGCTCAAGAATGAAGGCCTTGAGACGCTGAACAAAGTGCGCATCGTCAAAATTGGCGCGGATACTGGCTTTGCCATTGTTCACACCATGAAACAACACCGAGGCGCCGTCCACAAAGGGAGGCCCCCAGTCGCGCGCGTAATCCCCCCCTCGATGGTTTTCAATCTTGATCACGCGAGCACCCAACCGGGCCAGGATATTGGCCGCATAAGGCGCCGAGAGGCTGTGACCGATCTCGACCACACACGTACCGCTCAGGGGCAAGCGCTGCGCACTCATCAGGGCGTGCGTCCATATTGGTTGCGGGCCGAGGCTTCGCTGATGTAGCCATTCGCCAGATCGGCCATCACATCCTCAGCAGGGCGTTGGCGCGGATCACCATAGCCACCACTCCCAGCCGGTTGCACCACCACGCGATCGCCTTGACGTACCACCGCTGTGGCGCCCTTAGGAGGCAGCAACTCGGTGCTGCCATCCGGGTGCGTGACACTGCACAGAAAATGCGCACCTGCCTGACCGCCAAAATGTCCTTGCGGTGCAAACTGTCCGCGCTCACCGGCCACGGTAAAGGTCGCCTGGTCAAAGCCAACGCGGTAAGTGCGTCGGGCCGTGAGTCCCCCCCGGTAGCGACCAGCGCCACCGCTGTCGGTCACCAGCGCCCACTCCTCCACCACCAGCGGCATGGTCTGTTCAATGAATTCCACGGGCAAAGATCCCGCGTTGCCCACATACACGCGTATGCCGTTGACGCCGTCTTTGCTGGCGCGTGCGCCCATGCCACCGCCATGCGGCTCCACCATGCTGACGAAGGGTCGTCCGGTACGGCGCACACGATCGCTGTCTGGATCCTTGCCGCCGAATACGCCCGAGCACGCGGCGCAATTGCTTTGCCCCACCACCCGTTCAGGAACGGCCTGGGCCAGTGCCTTGAGCAGTAAGTCGATGACACGCGGTGAGGTTTCGGTGTTGCCACTCACCACCGAAGCAGGAAACTGGCAATTGACGATGCTGCCAAGCGGCGCATCGATGGTGATGGGACGGTAGCAACCTTGGTTGATCGGAATCGAAATATCGGTCAGCGCCTTGACCGTGAACCAGGTGCTGTTGCAGGTCACAGCCAATGGGCAATTGATACCCCCGATCGTTTGAGCGCCGGTACCGGCGTAATCAAAATGGATCTGATCGTCTTGGATCGTCACCTTGACCTTCAAGGGCACGGGATCGCCCGTCCACCCAGGAGCCTGCACGCCCTCGGCGAAATCTTCCGCTTCGTACACGCCATCGGGCATGGCACGAATGGCCTCTCGCATCAATTGTTCGGAATGGTCGAGTGAGCGCTTCATCGCGTCGCGCAACGAGGCCACCCCATACTTGCGGCACAGCGACTGGATACGCTGGTCACCCACAAAGGTTCCTGCGTACTGAGCCTGGATATCGAGCAAACGGCCTTCTGGGTCGCGGGTGTTTTGCACGATCATCTTTTGCACATCGGCCACGATCTCGTCGTTGCGATAGAGCAGCACCGGAGGAATCCGTATGCCCTCGCCAAAGATGTCCCAGGTGTTGAGCATGTAACTGCCCGGGGCCTGCCCCCCAATGTCGGTCCAGTGTCCGCGCGTCATCACAAACGCGACGATCTCGCCATCAACAAATATCGGACGGGTGATTTGCACGTCCGGTTGATGGTTACCCCCGCCCAGGTAGGCGTCGTTGCTGATGATCACATCGCCAGGGCGCAGGTTGTCTCGTCCAATCGATTCCACCGACACTTTGGTGGATATCACGGCCGAACCCAGCATGGTGGGAATGTCATTGCCCTGCGCCACCAATTGCATATGCGCGTCAAACACCGCCGCTGAGGCATCTGCACCAAGGTGCATGATGGGGCTGGCTGCAGTGCGCATCATCGCGACCTTCATTTCGCGCGCAATCGCGTACAGCGAGTGTCGAATGATTTCGTAAACAATGGTTTCCATGGCGATCACAGGTGAATGTTGAGGTTGCCGATATCGTCAACGCTGGCGCTCTGGCCTTGCTTGAAGATCACACAACTGCTGGGCTCTTCAATGACCGCTGGCCCCTGGATGGTGGCATGGGCGGCCAACTGGCTACGCTGGTACACCGGCAGGGCTTGCATCTTGCCGTCAATGTAGACATGGCGCGTGGTGGCGGATCCCGCTGCACCGTGCTTGCCGGCCTCGACCTGTCGGACAAGGCCATGCCAGCCACTGGCCACATTGGCTTGCACCCGAAGATTCACCAGCACGATGGGTTGATCTGGCTTGATGAAATTCCAATTGCGCTTGTGCTCTTGCTCGAAACCAGCGCGGACATGGTCTTTGAGTGCCTCACCTGAGGAGTCGGCCAGGTCATCGTTGTGAATAAGCACCGAGATGGCCGCAGGCTGCCCAGCGTACCGGCAATCGGCACGGAATGTGGTCTGCACTGACTGGGATGTCGCGCCCAGGGTGTCCACCGCCTGCTGCCTGAGCCGTTCGCACCCCTGACGAATTTGCTGGGCACTCAGCGCCGCAAGTTCTGACTCGACCGCAATCTGATCGTCATATTGCCGATCGGCCACGATCATTCCGAACGCACTGAACAAGCCCGGCAGGGGCGGCACGATCACGCGCTGAATTTCCAACTCCTGTGCCAGATCAATCGCGTGCACCGGACCCGCACCCCCGTAGCACAGGTAAGCAAAGTCCCGCGGATCAAAACCGCGCTCGACCGTCATGAGTCGCATGGCCTGCGCCATCAAAGCGTTGGCCACCACCCGCACCGTCCAGGCGGCCTCCAGCACGGAAACGCCTAGCGGCTTGGCCAAATGCTCGTCTACCGCGCGATAAGCGGCCTCTTGGTCGAGCTTGAACTCCCCCCCCAGAAAACTGTTGGGATCCACGTAACCCAGAATCACGTTGCAATCGGTCACGGTGGGACGTTGGCCCCCGCGACCATAGCACGCAGGACCGGGATCAGCGCCCGCACTCTGGGGCCCGATATGCACACCGCCAACGCTGTCAATCCACGCAATCGAGCCACCCCCTGCGCCGATCGAGTCGATGTCAATGGTGGGAGAGCGAACCGCGTAGGTATGCAGCAGGGCCTGGGTACGAATTTCAGGACGGGAATCGCGAACCATCGACACATCAAACGTTGTGCCGCCCATATCGCCCAGCAACAAACCCTTCAACCCCGTTTGCTGGCTGCTGCGCACCCCGGCACTGACCCCTCCGGCGGGGCCAGACTCGAGCAGCACGATGGGCTTGTGAGCCACCGTCTGTGCAGATGCCAGACCGCCGTTGGATTGCATGAACAGCAATTCGCCCTGAAACCCCTCCTCGGCCAGCAAGCCCTGCAAGCGGTGAATGTAGCGCCCACACACCGGGCCCAGCATGGCGTTCATCACCGTGGAGCTACAGCGCTCGTACTCCTGCATTTCAGGATTGACCTCATGCGAACAGGTGATGAAGTGTGAGGGCAGTAGGCGCTTGAGTTCATCACGCACCAACTGCTCGTGCAGCGGATTGGCGTACGCGTGCAGCAGGCAAATGGCCACCGCCTCAATGTTACTGCCCGCAATCTGTCTTGCCATGTCTTGCAAGGCCTGCAGGTCGGGCGACTGCTCCACCTGACCGTTAGCGAGCAAGCGCTCGTCCAATTCAAAACGCCACCGACGCTCCACCAGTGGGGGTGGATTGTCAAATTGCAGGTCGTACAAATCAGCGCGGTCGTGGCGCGACAGGCGGCGCAACTCCAGAATGTCGCGAAAACCTCGCGTTGTGATGAGTGCGGCCTTGGCGGCCTTGTGCTCGACCACCATATTGGTGGCCATGGTGGTGCCGTGTCCGATGAAGCTGACTTGAGAGGCCGTGCTGCCACTCAGGTCCAGAATTCGGCGATAGCCGTTCAGGGCGCCCACGGTGCGGTCCGCGGGCGTGGTGGCCACCTTGGTGGACCAGATGGCCCCGCTGTCTTCATCGACCATCACCACATCGGTGAAGGTACCGCCTACGTCAATCCCGATTCGTCTCATGCCATATCCCAATGACCATTCCAGGACCTGTGTCCACTATTTGGAAACGTTTCCAATTTATTCCAAAAAATTCAAGGGATGACAAGCTGTCGATCCCTCGACTTGCCTGCATCCTAAAACCGATGGCCGTTTTGTCAATGCTGGTAGTCACTGAGGTGTCTGACGTCTACGCCGCACCCTGGGCTCAGCAGTCGCCTGTCGGCTGATTGGCGGCGCACAGGACCCCCGCAACACCAACTCCGCATCCACCTGATGCTGCTGTGCAGCCAGCGTTGCATCGTGCAGGCGGTTGATCAAAAACTGGCCTGCTGCCCGTCCCAGCTCATCATGTCCCCAGCGTATGGCCGTGACGGGGGGCTCGGACAGCAAGGCCAGGTCGCTGTCGGCGCCCGCGATCACAGACAGATCATGTGGGACACGCATTCGCCGTTCACGCGCCGCACGCAACACACCAGGCAACAAAGCAGAGCCGCCGGCGATGATGGCGGTGGGCGGCTGCGCGGAGTCCAACAAGCGCAGCGTTTCGCTGTAGCCCACCTCTGGGCTGAACGATACGGCCCTCACCCAGTCGGATGTGATCGGCAATCGACAGTCGCGCATCCCTTGGCGGTAGCCCTGCAGACGATGCCGGGTGGGGTGCAGGCCTGGATCGCCCGTGATGATGGCAATGGCGTGATGCCCCAGACCGGCCAGATGATGCACCGCATCACTGACGCCTTGCGCATGGTTGATCATGACACGGTCCAGATAGTCTGGCGCATCGCGGTCGATCAGCACGATGGGGAAATTCACGGCCCTCATGACCGCCAGCAGGTCCGCATCGGTTTCGGACGAACTGGCAATCACCAGACCGTCGATACGACGTTGCTCAAACCCCTGTAGCAGGGACAACTCGCGCTTCGCATCGTGGTGACTGGACGCCACCATCAACGAAAACCCATAGGCATCGACCTCTCGCTGCATGGCGTCCACGAACATGCTCAACACCGGCACCATGAAGTCCCGCATGACGCAGGCAAAGGTCATGGATCGATGACTGCGCATGGCCTGCGCGACTTTGTCCGGCACGTAGGCCAACTCGTCAATGGCCTGCAGCACACGGACACGTTTGTCCTGGCTGACACTGGGGTGCTGGTTGATCACTCGGGACGCCGTCCCTAAGGACACGCCAGCCTTGCGAGCCACGTCCAGGATCGAGGTTTTACGGGTGGCAGGAACTCGGATTTTGCTCATGACAGGCGACCAGAATAACGCGAGCCAGGTGACCGATCACTCACGCCGTTCCAGCACCGCCCGCAGCGGGCGATCACCCTCGGCCTTGCCCGTGATGGGAGGCTTGGGCAAAGTGTTGTCACCCGCCTCGACCACGAAATGATGATCGAGCGAATACCACGAGC
>JBEAMY010000096.1:0-3005 GCA_041165725.1 Pseudomonadota bacterium | reverse complement strand
ACATTGGGCTCGCCCAAGTGTTGCCCGACCAGTGCGTGTGCCAACCACGCGCCCAGTGTGAGCCCGCGTGCACCCAGGGCGGTGAGCACCAGCAGCCCGGGGGCAGGCCCTGGCCCACACCAGGGCAGGCGGTCGGGCGAGGTGCAGCGCACCCCTGACCACCCCTTCCAGGGCAAATTGCCGAGGGTTTCAATACCAGCTTGGGGAAACAACTGAACCAGCCGCGCAAGGTTGTCGAGGTGATCTCGCTCATGAACTTCGTCGTTGAGCCGTTCATGGTCAAAGCCCGAACCAAAGACACCCCAGCTTTGGTCATCCAGGGGCACGTCAGGAATCCAACTGCCGTGGCCATTGACGCAATGCTGAGGCAGGCCACCTGCGGGCAAATCGGCCATCCGCATCATGGACACCTGGCCGCGCACCGCATTGAGCTTCAACTTCAGGGCCGGGTTCTGGCTTGTACTGGTGCTTGTCTGCGGACTCGTGTGCGGGTTCATGTTCGGGTTTGTGACAGCCGTGGCCAGCAAGTCGGCGCTGCCTGGACCCGCCGCTAAACAGGCCACTGGCGCTTGGGCCAGCAACTCGCCGTTTGGCCCCAAGGCTTGCCATTGGCCATGGTGAACGATGCGCGCCACCTTGGTGTGGGGGCGAAACTCGATCAGAGGATGGTCGAGCAGGGCTTTGACCAAGGCCTCAGGCCTGATCCAACCCGCATGGGGGTGCTGCAAAGCCGGGTGGGTGTGGCCGGGTAAGCCCTGGTGGACTTGGCAGGAATCGTCAGAAGAGGCATCCGGCAAAGGGGCGACCTTGCCTCGGCGATCGGGGACGAGTTGCTCCAACACGCCGCACGGCGACCAGTCCAGCCCGGGACGCAAAAACCGCTCGCCCAGCTGGTGCATGTGTCGCATCCCGGCCAGGGTCAGCGCCTGTAATTCGGGCCGCTGGCGCGCGCCATGTGGGGTGAACAAGCCCGCTGGCAAACCCGATGCGCCTTGGGCAGGAGCAGCGCGCTCGTCCAGCACGGTGACGGCGACACCACGGTCGGCCCATTCGCGCGCAAGGGACGCACCTGCAAGGCCCGCGCCCAGCACCCACACGCGCTCGGGTGGGTGCGGTCTTGTGAAGCCTTGGGCCGCTGCACCAGCTTGGGCGTTTGCGTTGGGGTATTGCGCCTCCAGCCTGTTCCGCTTGGGCGCAAGCCCGGGCAAGCGCTGGACTTCCAGCCCGCAATCGCTGAGCGCTTGCCGAACGGGGGCCGCCACGCACCAAGTCGCTACGCGCGTGCCTGCTCGCGCGTGGGCGCATAAGGCGCGCATGGTCGGGCCAGACCACATCTGTGGGTTAACGTCGGGGTCAAAGCCATCGAGGTAAATGCTGTCGGCCACAAAAGACTGCCCCAAGAGCCCATTGGGTGTGGCCCAATCTTCCACGCGGCCCACGAGCAAGGTCAGGCAAAAACGGCCTTGCTCAAAGACCAAGCGATGAACGCCGGGTCGCATGCCCCACCACTGAGCGCACAAGGCCTCAGCCAGTGGGCGCAACTCTGGCCAACTTTGGGCTGAACGGACGATGTCTTGCGCGCTCACTGGGCTGGATTCGATCGCGACATGGTGCAGCCGTTGCGGCCTTTGCGGGTCTTCGCGCCACGCATGCCAGGTGGCCAAAGCGTTGAGCGCTAGGCCAAAGCCGTTCTCAAGCACCGTCCAACTGTGCGCACCAGCCCATGCCGATGGGGCGGTCGGGCCTGGTAGCAGTCCGCAGCCCTGCAAAAAAACGGCCCGCGCCTGTGCCAAGCCGCCGCCTTGCGCGGATTCGTTGCGGTAAATGTCGTCGAATTCGGTGCTGTGGGGCGTGCCTGCTTCATCCCAGCGCACGGGAGAGGTGGCGGCAGGCGGCATGGGCGATTAAGGGGAAGGGGGCACGTAACCCTGGGCCGCATCGGCCCCTTCGCCAAAAAAGTGTTTTTCCATCTGACGCGCCAAATATTGGCGGGCGCGTTGGTCGGCCAGGTTCAGGCGGTTTTCATTCACCAACATGGTTTGGTGGCGAATCCAATCGGCCCAGGCTTGTTTGCTCACCTGCTCGAAGATTCGCTTGCCCAGCTCGCCGGGGTAAGGTGGGCGGTCCAGCCCTTCGGCTTCGGTGTTGAGTTTGATGCAGTGAACCATGCGCGTCATGAGAATTCCTTGATAACCAGCGGGTGCGACTAGGCATGACTGTATCAAGCTCAAACCCCTTGGTCTCTGTGTGGGATTGATGTTGATCATCATGCTGATTTTTTTTGACTGATCCTGGGATTAGACTTCCGTCATGAACGACAACCAAGACCTCCAAGGTAAAGACAGCAATCGAACGGACTCAGCGCACGTCTTGAGTCAAATCGGGAGCTGGACTTCGCGGCGCTGGTTTGGGCTCGTGGCCTTGGTCGGAGTGGGCTTGCTCGCCTTTGGGCTTTATTTGCAACATGTGGTGGGCTTGGAGCCTTGCCCCATGTGCATTGTTCAGCGCTATGCCTTAATGGGTGTGTCGGTCATTGCATTGATCGGGTTCATCCTCAATCATCGCTTGGTTCAGCTCGTGATGTGGCTATTGGCCATGGCCTCTGCGGGGCTGGGCGCATTCACTGCGGCTCGCCAAAGCTGGTTGCAGTGGTATCCACCTGAAGCCGTCAGCTGTGGCCGCGACTTTTACGGCATGGTCGAGGGCTTTCCCCTTAGCCGTGCCATCCCAATGATTTTTCGCGGCAGCGGCGACTGCACTCAAATCGACTGGACCTTCCTAGGCGGCTCCATCGCCAACTGGTCCTTCGTCTGGTTCTGCATCTTCATGCTTGTTGCATTAAATGGGGTCAGATTACATAAATAAATGGGGTCAGATTACATTTTTTCGGAACGAAAAAATTTAATCTGACCCCATTTATTTATGTAATCTGACCCCATTTAATGCAACAAGCATGAAGATGCAGAACCAGACGAAGGACCAGTTGGCGATGGAGCCGCCTAGGA
>JBEAMY010000095.1:0-4814 GCA_041165725.1 Pseudomonadota bacterium | reverse complement strand
GCCTTGGCCCTCATGCGCCGAATCAAGCAGGCACTGGACCCCAAAGGCCTGCTCAACCCTGGCCGCGTCATCAGGGTCTGAGGTCAACCGATAAACTCCCTGACATGAACACAACCCAACGCCCCATTCGCCAGCAGTACGAAGACTTCATGCGTCATGTGTTTGAGCACGGCGTCTCCAAAACCGATCGCACGGGGACCGGCACGCTGAGCGTCTTCGGTCACCAAATGCGCTTCGACCTCAACGAAGGTTTCCCGCTGGTGACCACCAAAAAAGTGCACCTCAAGTCCATCGTTTACGAACTGCTCTGGTTTTTGCGTGGTGACAGCAACGCCAAATGGTTGCAAGAGCGCGGCGTGAGCATCTGGGACGAATGGGCCAAGCCCGATGGAGACCTGGGACCGGTCTATGGCGTTCAGTGGCGCTCATGGCCCAAGCCCGATGGCGGACACATCGATCAAATCGCGCAAGTGGTTCACACCCTCAAGACCAATCCAGACTCGCGCCGCATCATCGTGAGCGCTTGGAACGTGGCTGAACTTGACAAGATGGCCCTCATGCCGTGTCATGCGTTTTTTCAGTTCTATGTGGCTCCTCCTCAAGCCGCTGGTCAGCGGGGCAAGCTCTCGTGCCAGCTCTACCAGCGCAGTGCCGATATTTTTCTGGGCGTGCCATTCAACATCGCCAGCTACGCCTTGCTCACGCACATGGTGGCCCAGCAATGCGATCTCGATGTGGGCGACTTCATTTGGACGGGCGGCGATTGCCACATCTATAACAACCACTTCGACCAGGTCAAAGAACAGCTCTCACGCAAGCCCTTTGCCTATCCGCATTTGCACATCCGTCGCCGCCCCGCTGATTTGTTCTCTTATGAGTTCGAGGATTTCGAGGTGCAAGACTACCAATGCCATTCGGCCATCAAGGCACCTGTTGCGGTCTAAGCCCGAGTCATGAACGTCAACTTGATCTGGGCCCAATCGGGCAACGGCATCATCGGCCATCAGGGCAGCATGCCCTGGCACTTGCCCGAAGACTTGGCGCACTTCAAAGCCTTGACCCTGAACCATCCGGTGATCATGGGGCGCAAGACCTGGGATTCATTGCCCGAGCGATTCAGGCCTTTGCCCAAGCGTCGCAACATCGTGGTGACGCGACAAGCCGATTGGGCATCTCGTCATCCGGGCGCATTTCAAGCCGAATCGATTCAAGCGGCGCTCTCGCCAGCCATGTTGGGCGAAGCGGTGAGCGAAGTCTGGGTCATGGGTGGCGGCGAAATCTACGCACAGTGCCTGCCTTTTGCAACCCGGGCCGAGGTCACTGAAATCCATGGCGACTGGACTGGTGACACCAAAGCCCCTGAGCTCAAGCCCAACGAATGGCGAGAAGTGAACCGTGAATCTCACACCGCCGCAAATGGCCTGCGTTTTGATTTCGTGACCCACCTTCGCATCTCGGGCTAGGCGCGGTGACGCCAATGCCTCCAGGCCTGCGCCCATCCTCTTGGCGCGAGGTAGGCCACCAGCAATAGACATGCCCCTTGAATGGCCCAAGGCATGGACTGTGACCAATCTGCTGCCCAATTGGGAACAAATTGAATGAAGGCAGCCCCCAACCACAAGCTCGCAACCTGCCCCACACCAGAAACCGCCAAGCCCACCAACAAGGTGATGGACAGCAGCGCCGAATGCGCGTCTGGCGACACAAAACCCACCCATGCCGCACCCAAGGCACCCGCCAAACTGGTGATGGCCCCCGAAATCGCAAAAGCCCAGACTTTGAGGGCCTTGAGGTCAAAGCCCAATTCACGGGTGGCTTGTGGGTGATCGCGCATGGCTTGCAATGCCAGTCCCCAGTGGCGAGTTCTCGCCCAACGCTCCAGCCCCATGCAAGAGGCCAGGACCACCAACAATGCGAGCGTGAGTCCGCGGGCAGCCCACTCGCCGCTGGGCAAGGCCGACCACACCAGCCCTTGTGAGCCCGAGGTGATGGCCGATACCCATGGCGATTTGAGCCACTGCGGCCAAGCTGCGGCCAAGGCAAATGTGGTGAGCGCCAGCAAGTGCCCGGACAAACGGCCAGCAATCAATGCCAGCAGGGCACCAGCAACAGCACCGGTCAAGACGGCCACGGTCAATGCAAAGGCGAGCGTGGTCCAAGGACCCCAAGCCCATGCGCTAGCCAAGTGCATGGCACTCAGAGCAGCGGAATAAGCGCCCATGCCCATCAAAGCCCCGTGGCCCATTGAAATCATGCCGGCCAGCCCTGTGATGACGTGAAGGCCAAACAAAGCCAGCACCATGGTCAGCCAGAGGTTGAACTGAAACAAATGAAATTCACCGAGCGAAAGAGCCGCCAGCACCAAAGTCAATGCAAAAAGGACTTGCTTCATGCGCGAGCCCCTGACGCGCGACCCAACAAACCTTGAGGACGCAACCACAACACCAACACGATGAGCAGCAAGGCCATGGGCTGTTTGAGTTCATGGCCCACGACGAACGCCCCTATCCAGTGATCGAGCACGCCAACCACAAGCCCACCCAGCACCGCACCCAGCGGACTGTCCAAGCCACCCAGCACGGCAGCCGCAAATGCATACAACAAGACACCCATCATCATGTTGGGCTCCAGGTATAAGACAGGCGCGATCAAGATGCCAGCGACTGCACCCACCATGGCAGCAAGCCCCCAGCCCCAAGCCAACATCCACGACACATGGATGCCCAGCCAACGTGCCGACTCTGGGTGCTCAGCGGCGGCACGCATGGCCAGCCCCCAGGTCGTGTAACGAAAAAACACGTGAACCAGCCCCATGATCACCGCTGTCATGGCCATGGCTCCCAACTCATGCCCTGTCCACCAAGGTAATCCCGGTAAACCTTGTGCAGGGAAAGGGCTGGGCAGGGTCTTGAGCGTGTGACCCCACTGCCAAGACATGAATGCATGAATGACCATGAGCAAACCCACGAAGACCATCACCTGGGTGAGCACGGGTGCACCTTCGATGGGGCGCAAAAAGATGCGCTGCACCGCCACACCCAGTACCAAGCTCGCGGTCAAGGTGAACACGAACGCAACGGGAAAGGACCAGCCCGCTTGCATCAAGCTCCATGCGAGAAAGGCCGACAGCGTGGCCATCTCGCCTTGCGCAAAGTTGATGTGGTGGGTAGTGCGATGGATCATCACCAAAGCAAGCGCCAGCGTGGCGTAGATCACCCCATTGGCCAAGCCCGCTGCGGTTTGTAGTAGCCAAGTGTCAAACCACATCGCTCAGCCTCCCAGATAGGCCTGTTGCAAGGCCGCGTCGCAGCGGATCTCAGCGGCAGTGCCCGCGCAAACCACACGCCCCATGTGCAAGACCACGGCATCGTGCGCGAGGTCTAGGGCCAAGGCTGCGCTTTGCTCGACCAACAAGAGGGTCAAGCCTTGCTCTGCATTGAGTTGCCTCAAGTTTTGATAGACCTCGCTCACCACTTTGGGGCCCAAACCCAAAGAAGGTTCGTCCAGTAAAAGCAGTTGGGGGCGCATCATCATGGCGCGTGCGATGGCCAACATTTGTTGCTCGCCTCCCGAGAGTTGGGCAGCCTGCTGACGTCGGCGGGCTGCGAGTTGAGGGAAACGGTGCAAGCACTCGTCCACCTCAGCCTTGCACGATTGGGCCGACAGCGAACGCCGCCAAGCACCAAGGCGCAGGTTTTCTTCGACGCTGAGGCTGCCCAAAGTGCCTCGGCCCTGAGGGACGTGTGCAATGCCCAAGGCCGCGATCGACTCAGTGGGCAGGACATCGAGCGACCTCCCTTGCCATGACACCTGTCCTTGGTGAGGCAAGGCATTGAGAATGGCGCGCAATGTGGTGGTCTTTCCTGCACCGTTGGCTCCAAGCAATGCAGTGATGCCGCCAGGTTTGAGCTGCAAGTCAATGCCGTGCAAGACCTTGGTTTCACCATAAGCCGCGCTCAGGTTTTTGACCTCAAGACCCTTCATGCAAAGCGTCTCCCAGATAAGCTGCAATGACAGAAGGACAGTTGCGCACCTCATCGGGTGTACCTTGTGCAATGAGGCGACCTTGATCCAGAACCCAGCACAGCTCGCACATGGCCCACAGCCATTGCAAGCGATGTTCGATGATCAGCACCGCAGTTCCTAACACTCGCCGCATTTGGTGCAAGGCCTGGGCCATGGCTTGCCAATCGGCCAGGGTTTGACCCGCAGCGGGTTCATCGAGCAACAGCACACTGGGCTGAGCGATCATGCATCGAGCCAGCTCGACCCGGCGCTGAAGCGCGAGCGGCAAAGACTCTGCTGTGCGGTTCAAGTCCGATTGCAAATCCAGCGCATCAATCACCGTCGACCGCCATTCCTCCATGCGACGAACGGGCTTGCGTTGCGCGCGCAAAGGCTGCGTCGCCAGCTTGAGGTTGTCGCTCACGTTGAGGCGATGAAAGAGGCTGGCGTGTTGCGACATGCGAGCCAGCCCCAGCCCTGCCAGAGCATGCGAGGGCAACCCCTTGATGGACTGACCCATGATCCGGATGTCGCCTTGCGCCAATGGCACGGTCGCCGCTGCGGCATGAAACAGACTGGACTTGCCCGCACCATTTGGGCCGATGAGCGCGGCCTGCTGACCGGCTCGCAACTCGAAGCTGACCGCGTCCAAGGCCTGTATGCCACCGTAGTAAACCGACACCGATTCGAAGACCAAAACGGCCATTGACTCAGCATGGGATGCAGCATTGGGTGTGGCAGGAGCGGATGAAGAATGAAGCATGGAGTGTGTCGAGTCGCGACCAGTCGCAACAGGGCGAATCTTGGCA
>JBEAMY010000094.1:0-3464 GCA_041165725.1 Pseudomonadota bacterium | reverse complement strand
CCCGTGGTTCCGGCCAAACCTGAGCCGGCAGCACAAAGCACCGCCAAGGCGGCACCCGAGTCCTCATCGGGGGGCTTCTTCACGTGGCTCAAATCTCTTTTTGGGGGCGCTTCCTCACCCTCAAGCCCCAGCACCGAAACCAGCGACACCAAGTCCACCCAAGGCAAGTCCAATTCTGGTCGCCGTGAAGGTGGTTCACGCCAAGGTCGCGGTGAAGGCAGAGGAGATGGCCGCCGCGGCGGTCGTCGCAACGACCGCCAGGGTGAACGCACCGAACGCAGTGAACGCCAAGAAGCGCGCCAGGATTCGGGCAACGAAGCCCGCAAGTCGCAGCAGCATGCCAACGGCAAAGCCCCCGAGGCACGCGAAGCGCGTGAAGCCAGAGAACCTCGCGAGCCCCGCGAACAGCGAGAAGTTCGTGAGCCGCGTGAACCACGCGAGAACCGCGAGCGACGTGAACGCCGCCCGCGCCATGCTCAAGCGGAATCGGCTGTGGCACAAACCAACGCCGAGGCGCAAAACCCCTCTTCACCGTCTGCAGAATCGCAGCAGTCGCACGAGTCACCTGCACCGACTTCCACCGAAGGCCATAACAACGCCGCATCGGGCGAGCGCCGCCGTCGTGAGCGCCCGGGCCGTGAACGTCGCGAACGCACGCCGCGCGAAGACCAGCACAGCGCAATGGATGCCCAAAGCGCCAGTGACGCTTCAAGCGCGCCCACTCCTTCTGTGGCTGTCCAAGCCGCACCTCGCCGCAGCATGCCCAGCGTGGGTCATTTCGAATTGCCCTTGAACGAGTTGCAATCGATCGCCCAATCGGCAGGCATGGAATGGGTGTTGTCCAACCCAGAGCGCGTGGCCGCTGTTCAAGCTGCGATTGCAGCCGAGCCCAAGCCCATCCATGTGCCTCGTGAGCGTCCAGCGCCCGTGGTGTTGGACGAAGGCCCATTGATCTTGGTCGAAACCCGAGCCGACTTGCGCCAGCAACACTTTGGTTTCGAGTCGTCACAGGCCTGATCGGCCCGGCGCGATGAGCGGCTCAGCTTTGGGCCGCTGAACGCCAATGCTTCAAAGCGGTATTCGCATCGTTGCGTGATTCAGCCAAGGTGGCCAGCGCAACATGGGCGAGCCGCTTGAGCTTGGGGTTGGTCAAACGCCTAGTCGCATCGTCCAGAGTGGATTGAGCCTTGCCCCACAAAGCTTGCTTTTGACACATCAAGCCGTAAAAAGCCAACAAGCCCGCATGGCGCGGATGGCGAAGATGGGCTTGCTCGGCGCGCTCCAACCAATTGACTTGGCCTGATACCGGTGCGCCATTGGACTGAGGCATGGCTTCCAACACGGCGAGCACGAGTCGCTCTTGCCATTCGTCATCCAGATCGTCGAAGTGTTCCATCCAATGCAACCACACGGCATTGAGGCGATCCATCACCCATTCTCTTGAGGCCTTGACCTGCAAACCCCGCTCGGCAGCCTGCAAACCCACCAAAGGCATTCTCTGTTCGCGCGAGTCGAGTTGCTTCCAAGCCTCCAGCAAGTCAGTGGGCTCTTGGCCATGACGCAAACTGGCCAAAGCCAAACTTTGCATCATGCGTTGCGAGGCTTCGATGGAAAACCCGCCATGCTTGGCCAAGGCCCGCGCAGTCCGCAAGGCTTGATCGTGCATGCCCAAAGCACGGAATGCTTTGAGCTTGAGCCTGAGCGTCAAAGCGCGGTGCGATGCACCTCGCGACAGTTGTTCGAGCAGGTTCAGGGCAATGCGTGCTTCACGCGCATCCAAAGCCCAGCGGGCTTGAATCAAGGTTTCCGCATCCTGGATTTCGTTGCGCTGCATGGGGGGATGCATGTCGTTCATGCGTTGCCATGCCTCGATGACTCGATTGCGGCCTGGCAAATCGCGCAAAGATTGTTTGCATTCGCCTTGGGTCCAAGAATTCAACCAACGCAATTGAGCCAGCCATTGCACCTCGTTGGGACTCAATTCCGGCGCATCCATCAAATCGTTCAAGGCATCGAGCGAACGCTGAGCCAAAGCATCCGCCCTGACAAATCGCCCACCCAAGGCATGAAACAGCGCTTGCATGGCCCACTGCTGGCTCACCTGCAAGCGTCGCTCAAAGCGCCAACGGCGACTTCTTTGAGGCAAACGCGTCAGGCCCTGTACCCCGATCCAGGCAAAGTGAATGAGCACTGCTGCCGCCAAAGCCAACAGCACTGCCAAAGTGAGGGAGACATCGGCACGGTATGGGGGCCAAAACACTGTGACCATGCCATGGTTGTGGCCCAAGCCCAAAGCGGCCGCCACAGCCAGCGCAAACAAGGCAATGATCCAAAGCACCACGCGCATGTCAGCGTCCCGCCTGCAAAGTGTTGAGCGCCGCAAAGCTCTCAGTCATGCTGGGCATGGTGTGGTTCTTGAGTGATTGCTGAACGCTTTCGATCACCGACATCATGGTCTTGGATTGCGGCGTCTTGAGGTTGACGTGGCGCTGCACCAGCTGGGTCATGCGGCTCAGATCACCTTCAGCGGCGTCGATTTGCCTGGCCACCACATTCATGCGCGCAGCCATCACATGCATGCGCATTTGCTGGCGAGCGAGTTCGCGCTGATCGGGCGACAGCATCAAGACCTCTTCCGAGCTGACCTTGGAGATTTGCACCAAAGAACGCAGTTCATGCCAAACGTCCCCCAACAATTCACGCCATTGGCCCTGACTCACTGCGCTGGCCCACGACAGGCCAAGCTGACCTTCACCCGAATTGAGGCTGTCAGAAGGTAAGGCATCGCCCAGCAAAGCCAAGTTCTTGATGGTGTCTTGCACCTGATCGAGTTGCGACAAGACCACGGGCAAATCGAGCACTCGGGTTTGTTGAATGCGTTGGGCATCGCGTTCCATGCTCATGGCCAATGGAACCAGGCGCGGGACATTGGCGCGCTTGATGCGCTGCTGCGCCACGCCCAATGCCACCAACATGGGCTGGACCGTGCCACTCAGTTGTGCCTGCTGCTGCGCAGCCCTCAGGGCCGAGTCGATCTCCATGATCAAGTTGTCGTCTTTGGCCTTGGAGAGGCTTTGCAAGAGTTCGTCGACCTGATTGCGCTGGGCCGACAACTCATTGAGTCGGGTTTGCGCCAGGGTTAAACGGGCAGTGGCATCTTGAGCGAGGGTGGACGCCTGCTTGGACAATGCAAGGGCCTCGGCTGCTTGTTGGTTGGCAGTGGCGCTTTGTTGGGCCAAAGCCTCTTGGATGTGGATCAGCTTTTGCCAAAGGGCGAAAGCCGCCGCCAAGGCCAAGATGGCCAACAGCAGGGGCGCTCGCTTGAACCATGGCTCCAGCCTGCTTTCGACCGTGGGGGCTGAGGGGCCGACTTGCTGAGGAGGCAAGGGGTCGGCCCGGTTTTCAGCCGTCGAAGTAGGGGGAACATCAGTCATCATTCGGAGGATTTTATGGACTTCAAGACA
>JBEAMY010000093.1:0-3836 GCA_041165725.1 Pseudomonadota bacterium | reverse complement strand
GGCGGCAACACTTCGGCCCAGTTCAGTTGCAGGGCATTGCCATGCACGATGTGAGGGCTGTTCACCAGCGGAATGCGGGCAAAGGTTTGCCCAAACTCCACGCTGGCTTGCAGGTTCATTTGGTGGTCCACCAGCCACAAAGCCACTTGGGCAATTTGCGCGGCGAATTCTTCAATTTCAATGCCATGGCATTGGTTCACGTTCACCCGAATCAGGGTCTCCACATCCAGCGTGCGTTGGCCTTTGTGGTCGCTCAGTTCGTGTCGCGCGCGCAGCACGCGCATTTCCAGCTTGCGCAGTTCACGGTAGCCCACCACCAAAAAGTTGCCGCAACCGCATGCGGGGTCAAAGAGGTGAATGCCGCACAGCTTGTTGTGAAAGGCTTCCAGCTTGGCGGGATGGCGGGCAATGGCTTCAAACTCCTGCTTCAATTCGTCCAGAAACAAGGGGCCAATCACTTTGAGGATGTTGGCCTCGCTGGTGTAGTGCGCCCCCAAGTTTCGGCGAGCCTCGGCGTTCATGATGCTTTGAAACAAGCTGCCAAAGATGGCGGGCGAAATCTCTGACCAATCAAGTGCGCTGGCTTTCACCAAGGCTTGTCGCATGGGCTCGTCAAAGTCGGCCATGCGCAATTGCTCGGCAAACAGCTTGCCGTTGATGTACGGAAACTGGGCCAAGCTGGCGTCGAGCTTGGCGCTGCGCTGGGCTTCTGGGGTGTTGAGCACCTGAAACAGCTGAGCCAGGCGAGGGCCTAAGTCTCTGCCGCCAGTTTGCGTGTGTTCGCGAACAAACTCTTGAAAGATTTGTGCAGGCTGAAAAATGCCGGTGTCGTCGGCAAACAGGCAAAACAGCAAACGCACCAGCAGCACTTCGAGGTCGTGCCCTTGGTAACCGCTGGCCTTCAGGGTGTCGTGCAGGCGGCCCATGCGTTCGGCGGCCTTGATGTTGACGGGGTCCTCTGGGGCCAAGCGCTGGGGTTTGTAGCCCGCCAGCTGCCCAAACCACATGGCGTGTTTGTGCAGGTGCCGGGTTTCAAAGCTCAGAGGGTCGCCCGTTTTGAGGTTGCGGCACTCAAACCGTTCGAAATCGCAGACCACCACCAGCTCAGGCACCTCGTCATCGCTCAGGCAGTGCACGTAGCCCATGGCTTGATCCATGGCGGCGTTGAGGTCTTTGCCTTTGGATTTGTGCTCCACCAGAAGCTGGCCCGGCCACAGCAGATCGATGTAGCCGTTGCGCCCGTTTGGCTTTTTAACGTGATGCTCAAAGCTGCCGACCCGTTTGTTCGACACGCCGTAGATGTCGAAAAAATCCAGCCAAAACGGTTTGGCTTCAGAGGCCTCGTCTTTGGCGTTTTCCCAGTGTTGGCTAAAGGCCAGCGCTTTGTTTTTGATGTCGTTGATGCTGATCGGCAAGATCACTCCTAAGAGGTCTTTGCGCTTTATCAAACATCACAATAACTTGAATCAAGCTCTATAAAGGTCGGCATTATGAAGGCATCGCTGGCCATTTTTGGGCAACTCATCTCATGGTTTACACGGCAATGCCAGGGCTTTGAAGTTTGGTTAGATTCGAGGTTTTCAAAGGACGCATTCGCATGAGGATTCAATCTGTCATCAGTCGCCGGCTCGTGATCGCCATGTGCACTTTCGTGCTTTTTGGCGCGGCCATCGCCACGCAAAGCCATGCCCAGGCTTACCCCAGCAAACCCATTCGACTCATCATTCCTTTTCCGGCTGGTGGTGCCACCGATGTGCTCGGGCGCGCCATCTCCATTCGCCTAGGCGAAAAGCTGGGCACCAGCATCGTGGTCGACAACAAGCCCGGTGCAGGCGGCACCATTGGCTCAGACCTCGCGGCCAAAGCCAGCCCCGATGGCTACACCTTGCTGTTGGCCACTTCAAGCACGCACAGCATCGCGCCCACGCTCAACCCCAAGCTCAATTACGACGCCGATGCCGACTTCACCCCCATTGCCCATGTGGCCAATGCGCCCAATGTGGTGCTGGTGCCGCTGAGCTCGCCTGCCAAAACCGTCGAGCAACTCATTGCCCACGCCAAGTCCAAGCCCGGTGCGTTGAATTACGCCTCCAGCGGCAACGGCACGGTGGTTCATCTGCAAACCGAGCTGTTCAAGTCCATGTCGGGCACTTTCATCACGCACATTCCCTACCGTGGCACTGCGCTGGCGATTCCCGACCTCATCAGCGGCAAGATCGATTTGCTGATCGACTCCATCCCTTCGGCCTTGCCCCACATTCAGGGCGGCAAGGTGAGGGCACTGGCCGTGACCAGCCGCCAGCGCACGACGCTCATGGGCGACATGCCCACCGTGGCCGAAACCCTCAAGGGCTATGAAGCCGTGACCTGGTTTGGTTTGTTCGCCCCCAAAGGCCTCAGCCCAGAGCTCACCGCAAAAATCAATGCCGCCATCAATGAAGCCCTGGCCGATGCCGAGCTCAAGGCCCAGCTCAACCGCTTGGGTGCCGAGGCGGTGGGCGGCAGCCCCCAAGCTTTTGCCACCCTCTACCGGCGCGAGCGCGAGCAATGGAAAAAGGTCATTCAAGAGCGCAAGATCACATCAGAGTGAATCACCTTTGAGCCCGCAGCCAAGTTCAAGGGCCTGATTCCATTTTGAAACTCACACTGGCGAAAACCACCACGCCCATGGCCCCGGCAGTGGGTTAAATTCAAAGCGTTTCAACCCACGCCACTTTGATGGAGGTTTCCCATGTTCCCAAGGCGCTCACGTCTTTTGGGGCTGCTTGCCGCAGCCTGTGTTTCGGTTTCAGCTTTTGCGCAGGGCGAGATTCGCATTGCCCACGTGCTCAGCCTGACGGGTCCGCTTGAGGCTTATGGCAAGCAAACCAGCACGGGCTTTTACATGGGCCTGGAGTACGCCACGCAGGGCACCATGATGGTCGCTGGCAAAAAATTGGTGGTCATCGAAAAAGACGATCAAGGCAAGCCCGACCTCGGCAAGAGCTTGCTGGCATCGGCTTTCAGCGATGGCAAGGCCGATCTGGCCGTGGGCCCCACGAGTTCTGGCGTGGCCTTGGCCATGTTGCCCGTGGCTGAAGAGTACAAAAAGGTCTTGATCGTCGAGCCCGCTGTGGCCGATTCCATCACTGGCGACAAGTGGAACAAATACATTTTCAGAACCGGGCGCAACAGCTCACAAGATGCCATCGCCAATGCCGTGGCGATGGACAAAGAGGGCACGGTCATTGCCACGCTGGCCCAAGACTACGCCTTTGGCCGCGATGGGGTGAAGGCCTTCAAAGAGGCCCTGAAAAAAGCCAAGATCGTTCATGAGGAATACCTGCCGACCAACACCACCGACTTCACGGCGGGTGCGCAACGCCTGATCGACAACCTCAAAGACAAGCCCGGCCGAAAAATCATTTTCATCATTTGGGCGGGTGCGGGTAACCCTTTCAAGATCGCAGACCTTGACCTCAAGCGCCATGGCATCGAAATCGCCACAGGGGGCAACATCCTTCCTGCAATGGCCAGCTACAAAAACTTCCCCGGCATGGAAGGGGCCACCTACTATTACTTCGGCATTCCCAAAAACCCCCTGAACGAAGCCATGGTGTCCATGCACTATTCCAAGTTCAAGAGCCCGCCCGACTTCTTCACCGCAGGGGGTTTCAGCGCGGCGATGGCCGTGGTCACCGCACTCAAGAAGACCAATGGCGATGCCAAGGCCAACACCCTCATCAAGGCCATGGAAGGCATGAGCTTTGACACGCCCAAAGGCCCCATGACCTTCCGCAAAGAAGATCACCAGGCCATGCAAAGCATGTATCACTTCAAGATCAAGGTGGACCCCG
>JBEAMY010000092.1:0-4165 GCA_041165725.1 Pseudomonadota bacterium | reverse complement strand
AGCCGATGGTTTGCAATGCTTCTTTGGCGCGTTGCCATACCCACTTTTGACGCTCTTCGCCGGGCTTGGCATAAGGGAAAAAACGCGTATCAGAACCCAACCAATCCGCGAACTGCACGAGCCCTGCAAAGAGATGCACAAACTCTGCGCTGTCGGGCAGCGGTGGGCCATCATGAAAGGCTTGAGGAAACCATTGCCACAAGCATTGGCCGATTTCACGCAATACAAGTTGTGGATAGTAGACGACTTGCCCAGCTTGAGTCACAGGTTGCCAAATTTCAATCCCAACATCTGTCGATGAGCAAACTGGGCGGCCGTGGTGACTGATAGAAGCTCGCCACAAACACCAAGACGAAGCCCCCCAAGTGGCGATTTCATTAACCTGCAACTCGGACAAGAGGTGGTCATTTTCAAAAATAAACAATGCTTCGCTGGTGTGCCCAGCAGGGACTGGCCAGCCTTGCGGCGCCGATTGCCCTGTGACCAGCCATCGTTTGGCTTGAAAGCCAGCATTGGCTTTGCCCACATCGTGCAAAAAAGTTAGAACGGTCAGACGCCACATGTCCAACTCTGTCAATGGGCGTCCAGCCAGTTTGAACATGGCACGGCGAACCGCATTAACGTGTGTCAGTGCAAAAAAGCACGCAGCCACATCCAACATGTGTGCGGTTAGGGGATGAGCTTCACCACTTGGATTCAGCTTTCCCCAGGGAGTAGTTTTCGTGACCATGAAAAAACATCATAGTCATACCATTGATTTATTTTAAAAATCAAAAATAATTTTTCAATGGTTAAAAAATAACCTTAAAAAGAGGTTAACTCAGGGTGAAGGATTTACCCCGCCCGACTCGCTTGGGGTGACGCAGGTTTGGTCGGGTCGGCCCAACGCTCGTTGGGCACCAGCGCATACCAGTCGTCGCGATCGGGGTCACGGTCGTAGGGATAACCGCCCAAGCGTTTGAAGTCTTCGGCGTAGCGCGCCACGCGATCGCGGTCGAGTTTGATGCCCAGGCCAGGCGCCGAGGGCACTGCAATCGCGCCATCCACATAGGGCATGAGCCCACCTTCAATGATGTCGTCCGCAAGGTGGTGATAGTGCGCGTCGGCTTTGAAAGCCAAGTTGGGCAAGACGGCGCCCATGTGCAACATGGTGGCCAGTTGGATGCCCAACTCTCCCGATGAATGCACGGCAATGCCCAGCTGAAAGGTCTCACACACGCCCGCTGCCTTGATGCATGGACGTATGCCGCCCCAGAAGGTGGTGTCCAGCAAGATCACATCAACGGCGGGGTCGCGCACATTCGTGGCGAGCTGCTCGAAGTTGATGACCACGGTGTTGGTGGACAGCGGGATGTTCACCTTCTCGCGAACGCGGCGCATGCCGTTGAGGCCCCAGGTTGGGTCTTCGAAGTAATCGTTGTTGAGGTCTTCGATGGCGTGCCCAAAGCGAATGGCTTGCTCCACGCTCAGCACCGAGTTGGGGTCATAGCGGACTGAGTCTGGCCCCACCGCCTTGGCCATCGCGCGGAAGGCCTCCAATTCGAAGTCGGGATGAAACACACCGCCCTTGAGCTTGTGCGAGCTGAAGCCATGGCGGGCTTTGACTTCAAGCGCTTCGCTCACCAGCTGCTCGACGGTTCGCACCTCGCCTTGACCTTGGCCATTGGGATGCCTGAAAAAAAGGTAACTGGCAAAAGGCACGGTGTCGCGCACCTTGCCCCCCAGGAGATCGCAAACCGGCACACCGAGGAACTGCCCCGTGATGTCCAGGCACGCGAATTCGAGGGCCGCATGCAACTGCGTGCGGTTGTTGTAGAGGCTGGCGGTGGGGTTGCAAATCTTGAAGCGCAAGGCTTCAAGCTCCATGGGGTTGTGACCCTTCAAATAGCGGGTAAGGCCACGGATGGAGGCCTCAGCGCTTTCGCCGCCGCCACCCATTTCGCCCAAGCCCACCAAGCCCACATCGGTGTGCACTTCAACGATGGTGCGAACAAAGCGGCCCCAGTGCGCACCATTGGCATGGCGCAACGGCGCAATGAGGGGCACGCTCACGCTGGTGGCGCGGATGTCGGTGATGCGAGGTGGTTTCATGGGCCAGTGCAATCAAAAAACGTGGTTGACCTTTTGGGACGCGCCAACCAGCTCAGCCCAAGTGTTGTCGTCAATGTCGATGCCGTCGCGCCCGCGAGCGAGCCGTGCTGCGCGCTCGGGCTCACCGGCGAGCAACACGCCTTCAGTGCCCGGCGCAGGTGGGCTTTGTCGCAACCAATCGACAAAGGCCAAGGACTCGCTGGCGAAAGAGGCTTGTGTGCCCAGTCGCTCTGGATCAATGAGGATGGTGAGCATGCCGTTGAAGACCGCGCGGCGTGAGTCAGGGTCTTGATGCCACGTGCCCGCGCCGGTGAGTGCGCCACCCAAGAGTTCACACGCCACAGCCAGACCAAAGCCTTTGTGTTCGCCAAATGTCATCAGTGCACCATAGCGCCCGTTCGATTGGGGCACCACCACCACGCCTGGGTTGTTCGTGGGATGACCAAGTTCGTCAATGAGGTAGCCATCGGGCACTTGACGGCCCTCGTTGTGCGCCACGCGCATCTTGCCTTGCGCCACGCGGCTGGTGGCGAAGTCCAGCACAAAGGGTTCACGGCTTGCATCGCCCTGACCCATGGGGATGCCGATGCAACAGGGGTTGGTGCCAAAGCGGCCATCGCCACCATGAAAGGGCGCGACCACAGGTCGGCTGAACACGCTGACAAAGTGCAAGCTCACCCAGCCTTTTTGAACAGCCATTTCGGCAAAGTGGCCAATGCGGCCCAGGTGGTGCGCATGCGCCAGGGCCATGATGCATGCCCCGTGGGCCTGAACCCGCTCAAAGGCCAGGTGCATGGCTTGCTCGCCCACCACTTGCCCATAACCGCCTTGACCATCAAGGCCCAGCAACATGCCCGCATCGACTTGAATGCGGACCGATGCATTGGGGTTCAAACGCCCTTCGGCAATCGCGTCCACATAGCGCGGGGCCATGCCCACGCCGTGCGAGTCGTGACCGCTGAGGTTGGCCAACACCAAGTTAGATGCCACGGTTTGAGCGCGGTCGGCCTGAGTGCCTGCTGCGACAAACATCTGGCTCACCCGCCGGGTGAGCTCGTCGGAAGCAATGCGATGGCTCATGGATGCTGACTCCTCACATCACCGCGCCGAGTTGCCAAGGCACGAATTCGTTTTGGCCGTAGCCGTGCTGTTCGCTCTTACTGGCTTCACCCGACGCGCAACGCAAGATGTGCTCGAAGATGGCCTGGCCTTTTTCGGCAATCGTGCTGCCCCCATCGACGATGTCGCCACAGTTGATGTCCATGTCTTCGGTCTGGCGCTCCCAAAGTGCCGTGTTGGTCGCCAGCTTCAGCGAAGGCGAGGGCGCACAGCCGTAAGCCGAGCCACGCCCGGTGGTGAAGCAAATCAGGTTGGCGCCGCCTGCAACTTGTCCAGTTGCGCTCACTGGGTCGTAGCCCGGCGTGTCCATGTAGACAAAGCCATGGGCATTCACGCGCTCAGCGTATTCGTAGACAGCAACGAGGTTGGTCGTGCCGCCCTTGGCCACCGCACCCAACGACTTTTCAAGGATGGTGGTCAAGCCCCCAGCCTTGTTGCCCGGAGAGGGGTTGTTGTTCATTTCGCCTTGGTTGATGCGGGTGTAGTTTTCCCACCAACGGATGCGATCGATGAGTTTTTGCCCGACCTCAGGCGTGACTGCGCGTCGCGTGAGCAGGTGCTCGGCCCCATAAATCTCTGGTGTTTCACTGAGGATGGCCGTGCCGCCATGGGCCACCAGCAGGTCAACGGCCGCACCCAAGGCCGGGTTGGCGCTGATGCCCGAGTAGCCGTCAGAGCCACCGCATTGCAAGCCCACCACCAGGTGTTCGGCGCTGCACGGCACGCGGGTGACGGCATTGGCCTCGGCCAGCATCGATTCGATCAAGGCAACGCCCTTGGCCACCGTTTTGGCAGTACCGCCGGTGTCTTGAATGTTGAAGGCATGCAATTTGGTGCCTTGCTGCAAACCACTGTGCGCCAGCCAGGTGTTGATCTGGTTGCCTTCGCAGCCCAGACCCACCACCACGATCGCCGCAAAGTTGGCGTGCGTGGCATAGCCAGCCAGCGTGCGTTC
>JBEAMY010000091.1:0-2664 GCA_041165725.1 Pseudomonadota bacterium | reverse complement strand
CTTGCCACACCGTCATGGCTTTGTCCAAATGATTGAGTCGCATTTCAGCCATGACCCTCACGTACAGAGATGTCGCCTCTTGCGTTCGTGTGGTGATATTGCGCTGTTGTGAATGAATCTGGATCAGTCGCTCCAGTTCAAGGTCTGAGGCCAATAACACTTGGGCCCTGGCTTTGGCCATGGCAAATTGAAAACTGGTCACCGGCTCTTTTTCAGCATTCAACTGCTGCACGCGCGCAAGCGCATCGGCCTCACGCTCCGTGGTGAGCGGATGAGAGCGCAAATAAGGATAGGACTGCGTGTCGTAAAGGCGTGAGGCTTTGCCCAGCTGCCTGAACATGCCCACAAAACCTTGCGGCTCATAACCCGAAGCGGTGAAGACCTGCAAGCCCATGCGATCGGCTTCACGCTCCATATCGCGCGAGAACCCAAGCTGCGAAGCCATGCCAACTGCTTGCCCTCCAGTGATCAAGGCTTGTGCGCCTGCGATGGACTGCCCTGCAACGAGTAAGCCCAGAATCATGGCACCAAGAATCAAAGGTGTTTCACGCTCGCTTTTGGAAATCATGCGCGCAATGTGACGCTGCGACACATGACTGAGTTCGTGCGCGAGAACAGCAGCCAGCTCTGCCTCGTTGTCCACCGTGGCCAGCAGACCCAGGTGCAAACCCATATAGCCACCTGGCAAAGCAAACGCATTGAGGTCGGGCTCGCGAAGCAGATTCACCTCCCAACTGAACTGCTGCTCTTGGTCTTTAGACAGCAAGCCCTGACGAAGGGCCCCCTCGCGAAGTCGGGTCCAGATTCGGGTCACATAGTCATTCAAATGGGGATCTTGCTCAAGCCGGGGTGAGCGCAACAATTGAATCATCACGCTTTGTCCAATGAGCCGCTCTTGCGCAAGGCTCATGTCTGCACCATCGCCAAAGCGCGGCAAAGGCTTGCTGGAGACTTGCGCCGACAAGAGCAAAGGGTTGAGGCCCAAACACAGGCTCAACAAAGCGGTCACAACTGTTTTTAGGGGACTTGGCATGCAAAAGGTGTTCTTCAAAAGGACGATGACATCTCGAACGTATGATGCACCCAGATTGTTGACCCCACAGAGTGCCTCATGTCTTTGACACATTTTGACTCACAGGGCCAGGCCCACATGGTTGATGTGGGCGACAAAGCCCATACCCACCGCATTGCTCGCGTTCAAGGGTGCATCCTCATGCAAGACAAGACCCTGGCGCTGATCCGCAGCGGTAGCGCCAAAAAGGGGGATGTGCTGGGCGTGGCAAGGATTGCGGGCATTCAAGCCGCTAAAAAAACCAGTGACCTCATTCCTTTGTGTCATCCATTGGCCATCACCCGTGTCACGGTTGATTTCAAATTGGAAGATGGCCCATCACGTGTGGTGTGCGAGGCCCGGGTCGAAACCCATGGGCAAACCGGCGTTGAGATGGAAGCGCTCACCGCCTGCACCGTGGCCCTGCTCACGATCTACGACATGTGCAAGGCCGTGGACCGCGGCATGACGCTGAGCGATGTGCACTTGCTTGAAAAAGACGGCGGTCAAAGCGGGCGTTACATCGCCGACTAATTTCTTCAATTGACAAGCATTTGAGCCCTGGGTCTAATCGGCGCTTCCAGTTGGTAAAGGGTCTTTATGCGTTCCTTGTTGTTACGGCATTCATTGGCGTTGGCGCTTTTGGTCACCTCGTGCGCTCATGCGCAATCGGATAGGGGTTCATCCACCGTTCAGGGTGCTTTGCCGATCTGTAACAACCATGTGTTGGCCATCGGTGCCGATGATGTGGATGTGCAAAATATTCCTGCGGAATTTGGCGGCATTGATGCCCATCGGTTTCAGACCATGCTCAGGCAGCAGTTGAATGCCTCTGCACTGAACACAGTTTTCCCCAATGCACGGTTTTTTTCACGCTCGTTTGAGCACCGCGCTGTGGCTTACCTTTACGATCGTGTGGTCTTGCAAGCTGATGTGTCTGCCTTGTCTTTTTTGATTCGCTTGTCGGAAAGCACGCAAACGCAGATTCGCACCGATTCGCTATCCGCCTTGGCCTTCATTCATTTTCAAATGGCCAGCAATGCCGACAAGCAGCGCGGTCTGGAACTCATCCAAACTGCCATCAAAGGCTTGAACAGCTATCCCGCAGTCGTTTTTTGGGGGCGTGCGCATGTGTGGGGCGACTCTTACGCCGAAAAAAATCTGAACACGGCCATGAACTTCTTGGCTGCTGCTGGCAGGATTCCCGGTGAGCGCAAGCAACAAAACAATCGCATGGACCCGCTGAACACCGAAGAGGTTCACACTCAGACCTTGAAGCACCTGATCGAAAACGTGCCCGAGATGCCCTTCCGAAGCAGCTACGAACCCGTTTATGCGCAAGGCATGGCCATCATGCGCCTGCAAGAGGACTTCAAACTTCAATACCCCAAAACCAGCGACTTCAATCCAGTCGCGCAAGCCCTTCAAGAACTCGAGGCCTTGCTTCACGCCCCGGCACTGGCTGAAGCGTTTGATGTGCCGCATTCCAAGTCCTCCGCTGAGGGTTGGGATCAACTCAACCGTGCGCTGAGCCACCAAGAGCAACTGGCACAGCGTGTTCATGGCGCCACTGCATTGAATGCCGCACAAAAAGAGCTGCTGAACAAACTTGA
>JBEAMY010000090.1:0-4371 GCA_041165725.1 Pseudomonadota bacterium | reverse complement strand
GCCTGGCATTTGGTTTGGTGACATTGCCATCATCGATGGCGACAGCCGCACCCATGACGCCTATGCCCATGGCGATACCACCATTTTGTGCGTGGCCAAAAATGATTTTCAAAAAATCCTGACTCAACACGTTGAGTTCTATCAGGCCATGTTGCGCTTGCAGGCTCGTCGCATCCGTTTGTTGTTTGGTTTGGTGGAGGACCTCAATACCCTGCCTTTGCGATCTCGCCTGGCCAAGCAACTGCTTCACTTGGTGAGAAGCTATGGTGTGCCTTGCTTGAACAATGGTCAGGAGATTCGAATTGGCCTGCACCTGGCCCAAGAAGAACTTGCCCAATTGCTGGGTGCTTCTCGACAAAGGGTCAACCAAGAACTCAAGGCCATGGAAAGAGAAGAAGCCATCCGCATCGAACCCGGTGGCTTGGTGGTGCGCAACCGTGATCTGCTCATGCGGATCAGTGAACACGAGCTATGAACCCATGAGTGACACATCCACCTACGATGGCATCCGACCTGTCAGCGATGCCCATCGATTCAACGAAGAAGCCTTGCTGGCTTGGCTCAAATCCCATATCCCTGGACTAGACGGCAAATTGCAGGTGGACATGTTCAAAGGTGGGCAATCCAACCCCACCTATCGCCTGAGCTTGGGCAATCGGCAATTCGTGATGCGGGCCAAGCCAGGCCCTGCCGCCAAACTCTTACCTTCGGCCCACGCCATTGAGCGCGAATTCAAGGTCATGGATGCGTTGTCACAGACGAATGTGCCTGTGGCCAAGATGCATGCACTTTGCGAGGATGAGTCGGTCATTGGCCGCGCGTTTTTCATCATGGACTTCGTTCAAGGCCGCGTGCTTTGGGATCAATCGCTGCCCGGCATGACCCCCGCTCAGCGCGCCGCGATTTACGACGAAATGAATCGCGTCATGAGTGCGCTTCACAGCGTGAATCCTGACGAAATCGGTTTGTCCGATTACGGTCGCCCCGGCAATTACATCGAACGTCAAATCGCACGCTGGAGCAAACAGTACCGTGCCTCGATCACCGAACCCGTCCCTGCGATGGACCAGTTGATGGATTGGTTACCCGCGAATTTGCCTGCCAGTGCTCAATTGCCGCGCATCAGTGTGGTTCATGGCGACTACCGCATGGACAACATGATTTTTCATCCCACCGAACCCAAGGTCTTGGCCGTGCTCGATTGGGAGCTGTCGACTTTGGGACACCCGCTGGCCGACTTCAGTTACCACTGCATGTCGTGGCACATCGAGCCTGGAACCTTCCGTGGCATTGGAGGACTCAATCTGGCTGAATTGGGCATCCCCAGTGAAATCGACTACATCCGTCGCTATTGCGAGCGCACTGGCTTTTGTTCGGTTGACACCTTGGTGAATGACTGGAACTTTTACCTGGCGTACAACCTGTTCCGGATGTCCGCCATCTTGCAAGGCATCGCCAAGCGCATCGAAGAAGGCACTGCGTCCAGTGACCAAGCGAAGCGTTCGGCTGCAGGGGCAAGGCCCATGGCTGAGTTGGCTTGGAAACTGGCGACATCCAAGGCATAACAAGGAACCATCATGCATTTCGAATACAGTGACAAAGTCAAACAGCTTCAACAAGAGCTCATTGCCTTCATGGATGCCCATGTCTATCCCAATGAAGGCCGGTTCTTCGCTGAGATCGAGGCCAACCGCAGCAAGGGCAATGCATGGATCCCCACCGAAATCGTTGAGGAGCTCAAAGCCAAAGCGAAAAAAGCAGGTTTGTGGAACTTCTTTTTGCCACGCAGCCATCGGGCTCCCCAAGGTTTGTCCAACTTGGAGTACGCCCCTCTTTGCGAAATCATGGGTCGTTCGCCTTTTGCAGCCGAAGTGTTCAATTGTTCTGCCCCTGACACGGGCAACATGGAGACGCTGGAGCGCTATGCAAGTGAGTCCGTCAAGGACGAATGGCTTGAGCCACTTCTGGCCGGAAAAAGCCGATCGGATTTTTTAATGACAGAACCGGAAGTGGCCTCATCAGACGCCACCAACATTCAGTGCCGAATTGAACGTCAAGGCGATCACTATGTGATCAATGGTCGAAAGTGGTGGAGTTCTGGTGCGGGTGACCCTCGTTGTGCGGTTTACATCGTCATGGGCAAAACCGATCCTGAAGCACCCAGGCATTCCCAACAAAGCATGGTGGTTGTGCCTTCCAATTCGCCCGGCATCACCGTCAAGCGTCCACTGAGTGTGTTTGGCTACGACGATGCGCCCCATGGCCACATGGAGGTCGAACTCAAAAACGTCAAAGTCCCTGCAAGCAACATCTTGCTCGGCGAAGGTCGCGGTTTTGAAATTGCCCAGGGCCGCCTAGGCCCCGGTCGCATTCACCACTGCATGCGCAGCATTGGCATTGCCGAACGCGCCCTCGAACTCATGTGCCATCGCCTCAACAGCCGTGTCGCTTTTGGCAAGCCCATTGCTGCCCAAGGTGTTTGGTTGGAACGCATCGCCGATGCGCGCATCATGATCGAACAAGCTCGTCTGCTCACCCTTAAAGCGGCCTACATGATGGACACCGTGGGCAACAAACACGCCAAGGCAGAGATCGCCATGATCAAGGTGGTCGCTCCCAACATGGCCTGCAAGATCATCGACATGGCCATTCAAGCCTTCGGTGGTGCTGGCGTGAGTGGAGACACACCTCTTGCCTATGCCTACGCCACCCAGCGCACCCTGCGCTTGGCCGATGGTCCCGATGAAGTGCACCGCAATGCCATCGCCAAGCTCGAATTGGCCCGCCAGTCCTTGCTCAAAGGCGAGATTGAACTGCCCGTGACCCGCGGTTTCTGAACAAAGGAGTTCCCATGATCGATGTCTACTCTTGGGCCACGCCCAACGGCCACAAAGTCCACATCATGTTGGAAGAGTGCGGCCTGAAACTGGGGCGCGACTGGCAAGCCCACCCCATCAACATCGGTCAGGGCGACCAGTTCAAACCTGAATTTCTCGCCATCAGCCCCAACAACAAAATTCCCGCTTTGGTTGATCCTCATGGCCCCGATGGAAAACCCATGGCTTTGTTTGAGTCAGGCGCCATCTTGGTCTACCTGGCTTCCAAGTTCGGTAAGTTCATGCCCAAGTCAGATCGCGAGAAATTCCAGGTCTTGCAATGGCTGATGTTCCAAATGGGTGGCGTGGGCCCCATGTTGGGTCAAGCGCATCATTTCCGCATCTATGCGCCCGAAAAAATTGAGTACGCCTACAACCGCTACACCAACGAGGCCAAACGGCTTTACGGGGTCATGGACAAGCAAGTGGCCAAAACCGGTTTCATCGCAGGCAAACACTATTCGATCGCCGACATCGCCATCTTCCCTTGGCTAAGAAGCTGGCAAAACCAGGGCATCGATTGGGCAGACTACCCTCACCTCAAGGTTTGGTTTGACACGGTTGCTGCGCGACCAGCCGTCCAGCGCGGCGTTGAAGTGCTCACCCATTTGCGCAAACCCCTGCAAGACGATAAGGCCAAAGACGTTTTATTCGGCAAAGGCCAATACCAAAAACGTTGAGCCCATTCGGGTCCGGTTTACGTTTTCACTTTCAAGATGGTGTTGGGTTTGCCATTGACCTCGGTGCAGGTGCCATTGCTGACATAGAGGTAGCCATCGCGATAAGCCAAACCGGCGCTCCCACACAAACCTGCCCCCGCTCCCACCAACTCGCTGGCGGCTGGGATGCCCGAGGGATCAGAGATTTTGACCAGGGTTCCCCCATCGCCATTGACGTCGCCCTTGTTGATCACATAAAGATTGCCACTGGCATCCAGCGCCAAGGCATTGGGCAAAGGCAAATTCACCGTTCCCAGGTTCACATTCGCTACCCCGCCTGTCGAGATGCGATAGCGCTTGATGGCGCCAGGCGAGCCCTGAATGGACGCATAGATGTGGTCATTACCGTCGTAGACAACACCCACAGGTTGAGCCCCTAAAGCAATCGTGGCGGCATTGTTCCAAGCGGGTACATCACGAGTGACCAGTTGAGAATTAGAAGTGTCAGCCACATAGACCTTGCTGGCTGTGAAAGCCAAGCCATAGCCGTTGACTGTGATCTTCAAAGGGTTGGTGATTTGTGAAGCCAGACCGACGCCAGTTCCCCCATTGAAGGTCGCCATGGCGTAGAGGGTGGTGTCGGGATCTGTGGCGTTCGCGCCGAAAAAAGCCAAGCCGAATGGATTGGTGAGGGTTGAATACACCGTGCCTTGGCCATTTGCCGCAATGCGCAGGATTTGGTTGCCCGCCTGATTGGCGACGAATAGATCGCTTCCGGTGGGTAAAAAGGCCAGGTGCTTGGGCGAGTTGATGTTGACACCCGTGACGGTGAACTC
>JBEAMY010000089.1:0-2697 GCA_041165725.1 Pseudomonadota bacterium | reverse complement strand
AGTGCGCGGCGCTTTCATTGCGGCCTTGCTCGTCGGTACGGTGGACACTTTCGGCAAAGTGCTCTTGCCCGGCGTGGCCAGCATGATGGTCTACATCCTCATGGCCCTGGTTCTGCTTTGGCGGCCTCAGGGCTTGTTCAAGCTGTAAGGTGTCATGAGCGCTCATTCACATTCCTCCATCACCACCCTCTCTAGGCCCATCTCGTTGGGCTTGCTGGTGGCTGGCGTGGGCTTGGCCCTGCTGCCTCTGGGTGCAGAAGAATTCACGGTGGATTCGGTCACCCGAATGATGATCCTTGCGCTGTTTGCGATGAGCCTGGACCTCCTGCAAGGCGTCACGGGCCTGGTCTCATTGGGGCATGCGGCTTATTTCGGATTGGCGGGATATGCCCTGGCTTTTCTCACGCCCACGACAGGGCCAGCCCTGCTGTGGACGAGTTTGCCCTTGTCCATGCTGGCCTCAGGCCTGTTGGCCTTGGTGGTGGGTGCTTTGGTGGTTCGCACCCAAGGGATCTACTTCATCATGGCCACGATGGCGTTCGGGCAAATGGTGTACTACCTCTTTTTTGACAACAAGGCCTTGGGAGGGTCTGACGGCATCTACGTCAACTTCCGACCCGATGCCATCTTCTTCAACCTGGACAACCGGCTCCACTTTTACTACTTCACCATGGCCTGCCTGGTGGTCGTTTATCTGTTCTTGCGCCGTTTGCTCTCCAGCCCTTTTGGCCATGCCTTAAAAGGCATTCGCATCAATGAACACCGCATGCGAGCCGTGGGTTTCAACACCTATACCCATAAGCTCAGCGCCTTCACGCTGGCCGGTGCCCTGGCCGGACTCGCAGGTTACTTGTGGGGTGCTCAAACCGGTTTTGTGAACCCTGAGTTGCTGGGCTTTCATCAAAGCGCCCACCTCATCATGATGCTGATCTTGGGTGGCATGGGTCATTTTGCAGGGGCCATCGTTGGTGCATTTGCATTTGAATACGCCTTGCATGTGCTCAAAGACATGCCCACGGTCGCCGGTTTCGATTGGGGTCAGCACTGGCAACTCAGCATGGGGCTGTTCATCGTTGCCGTGGTCATCTGGTTGCCACAAGGCATCCTGGGCGGTCTTCAATGGCTCACTCGGTCCAAGCCAGGAGAGCGTTCATGAGTCAGCGTGAAGTGCTTCTCAAGGCCATAGGTCTGACCAAACGCTTTGGGGGGCTGACGGCGGTCAACGACATCCACCTGGACTGGGCGCGCAACGAAATCCATGCGGTCATCGGGCCCAACGGTGCGGGCAAATCCACCCTCACCCATTTGCTCTCGGGTGACTTAATTCCCACCAGCGGGCGTGTTGAATTGCTGGGGCAAGAAGTCACCGGCCATTCCCTCGAATCGATTTCACTGGCGGGATTGGGTCGCAGCTTTCAAAAGACCAATGTGTTTTTGCCGCTGACGGTTTGGGAAAACGTTCGACTCTCGGCGCAGTCTCGATTCACCCCTTCTCCGGCCAATCCCATGGCTTGGCTGAGTTCGGCCCGCTCTCATTCGGCCACACGCGAGCTGGCCAATGAAGCGCTGGAGATGAGCCAATTGAGCGACCGTCGCGATGTGATGGCACAGCACCTGAGCCATGGCGAACAACGTCAGCTGGAGATCGCCATGTGCCTGGCCACTCGACCTCAAGTCTTGTTGCTGGATGAACCCCTTGCTGGAATGGGTACTGCCGAAGCCGAACGCATGATCGGTCTGCTTTTGCGACTCAAGGCCAACCATGCGGTACTGCTGGTTGAGCACGACATGGATGCGGTCTTTGCTTTGGCCGATGTCCTGAGCGTCATGGTCAACGGTCAACTCATTGCAAGTGGCACTGTGGAGTCTGTGCGGGCCGACGCCGCTGTTCAAGCCGCTTACCTGGGCGAGGTGACTGAATGAGCGCCAGCCCTCTCATTGAGGCTTCAGGCCTCAACACGTTCTACGGTGAGAGTCACATTCTTCACGACCTGGACTTTCATCTCCAGGCGGGAGAAACGATCGGCCTCATGGGGCGCAACGGCATGGGCAAATCAACCCTGCTCAAATCCTTATTGGGGATTGTGGCGGCGCGAAGCGGCGAGATCCGTATCCGAGGGCAAGCTGCACGGCATTTGCCCACTCACCGCATTGCCCATTTGGGCGTGGCCTATGTGCCCGAAGGGCGTGGCATCTTCGGCAACCTCAGCGTGCGCGAAAACCTCATCATGTGCGCCCGCCCTGGTGTGCAGGGTCAAACAGACTGGACCCTGAAGCGCGTGCTGGATCAATTCCCCAGACTGGCCGAGCGACTTGAACACGGTGGCCAACAACTGAGCGGTGGCGAACAACAAATGCTGAGCATTGGCAGAGCCTTGATGACCAACCCCGATGTGCTCATCTTGGACGAAGCCACCGAAGGCTTGGCCCCGCTCATCGCCAAAGAAATCTGGCGAATCTGTGAACTGATTCGAGAAAGTGGCATCAGCAGCATCATCGTGGACAAAAACTGGAAACACGTCACACAAATCACCACCCGCAACCTGGTCATGGTCAAAGGCGAATGGGTGTTCAATGGCTCGACCCAAGAACTCATGCGCCAACCCGAGCAATTGCAGCAATGGCTCGGTGTTTGAGCCCAGGGAATCCAAATGTCCTCATCGTTTGTCATTCGCCAGGCCAGCATGGCCGATTGGC
>JBEAMY010000088.1:0-3855 GCA_041165725.1 Pseudomonadota bacterium | reverse complement strand
ACGATGGCGGCGTACCTTCAGACACCTTCAGCTTCAACCTCTCTGAGGGCGTGTCGCTTTCCGAGGCCACCGAGGCCGTCAACCAAGCGGTGGCCGAATTGCGAATGCCCACTGCCGTGCGCGGCACGTTTTCGGGCAATGCCGGTGCATTTCAGTCTTCCTTGTCCAACCAGCCCTGGCTGATTGCGGCCGCTTTGCTCACGCTCTACATCGTGCTGGGTATTCTGTACGAGAGCCTTTTGCATCCCCTGACGATCTTGTCGACGCTGCCTTCGGCTGGAGTGGGGGCCTTGCTGGCTTTGATGGCTTTCGGCACGGAGTTTTCTTTGGTGGCTTTCATCGGTGTGATGCTGCTTGTGGGCATCGTCAAGAAAAACGCCATCCTGATGATTGACTTTGCTTTGGTGCGGCAACGCGCCGGAGCCACGCCAGCACAAGCCATCTTCAAGGGTGCGATGTTGCGTGTTCGGCCCATCCTCATGACCACGGCCACGGCCATGCTGGGCGCTTTGCCCTTGGCCCTGGGTTCAGGCGATGGGTCCGAGTTGCGTCAGCCCTTGGGCTTGTCGGTGGTAGGTGGTTTGCTGGTGAGTCAATGGCTCACGCTTTACACCACGCCCGTGGTTTTTGTGGCCCTTGAGCGCTTGCGTGCACGCGTTCAGCGCAAGCCCCGCGTGGTCTGGCCTCCGATGGAGAATTCCCCTCATGCAAGCTGAACACCTGGTTCACCCTTTCACTCGCAAGCTCAGGCATGCGCGTCCTTTGTGCTTGATGATGGCGCTGGCTTTGACGCAGACTGCGTGTGGTCTGTTGCCCAGCCGCCCTGCGGCCAAAGCCGAAGTGGCCCGCGTTGAGCCCGTGCCCGCCGCGCAGGCCTGGTGGACGCGCTGGAACGACCCCACCCTTAACCAATTGCAAGACCGTTTGCTGGCGCAAAACCCCGGTGTGCAAATCGCCAGCGCCAAGGTGCGTCAAGCGCAGGCGGCTTTGCAAGCTTCTGAAGCCAGTTTGTGGCCCACTGTGAACCTGCAGCCTTCAGTGACCCGTTCTCAAACTGGCAATGCGGCCGCGGTCAATGCCATCAACCTCACTGCGGCCATGAGTTGGGAAATCGATGTTTGGGGTCGATTGGCCGATGCTGAACGGGCCAGTCAAGCGCGAAAGGCAGCGAGTCAGTCCGATCTGGCTTTGGCGAGGGTGTCGGCTCAGGCCACTTTGGTTCAGCTCTATGTGCAACTGCGTGCGGCCGAGCGACAGCTCTTGGTGTTGTCTGACACCGAGTCGGCCCAAAAGCGGGCGCTGGAGTTGACCCAGGCCCGTGAAGAGGCGGGCGTTTCGTCGACCCAAGATGTGATCCAGGCCAGGCTGCAATGGCGCAACACGCAAGTGCAGCGCTTGGAGGTACTGAGCACCCATGCCAATTTGCAACACGCTTTGGCGGCACTCATGGGCGACGATCCCTTGTCTTTGGTGTGGGAGCAAACGGGTCTGTTGCCTTCGTTCCAGCCTTTGCCTGAGGTGATTTCAGCCGATGTGCTCAAGCGTCGCCCCGATGTGGCCTCGGCCCAAGCCAGTGTGCTTGCGGCGCAAGCCAGTGTGGGCGTGGCGCAAAAAGCGTTTTTCCCTGCGTTGAACTTCAATGCGGCGGCGGGCTATAAAAGCGCTGACTTGGCCAACCTCATCGGCAGCCCTTCGCGCCTTTGGAGTTTGGGCCCCAGCCTGGTGGTCAATCTGGTTGACGGCGGTGCAAGGCGTGCGGCCACCGAGCAGGCCATGGGCGTGCTGGACCAAGCTGCAGCGTCCTACCGACAAACTGTTTTGGGGGCCTTGCAAGAAGTGCAAGACAACTTGGTGTTGGCCGCCCATCTCGGTGAGCAAGTGGTCTTGCGCGATGATGCGTTGGATGCAGCGCGCCGAAACCTGAGCCTCACCGAAGCGCAATACCAAGCGGGCACGGTGAGTTATTTGAATGTGATCTTGGCCCAGACCAGTGCGCTCAATGCCGAACTCTCTTCGGTCAGCGATCGCGCCAAATTGCTGCAAGCCCATAATCAGTTGCTTAAAAACCTGTATGGGCAGTGACGGTTTCACGCTTGACAGCATGGGGCCGCTATCGGATGATCAATCTCGTTCCCAATGGGAAACGGCGTTTCATATATAAAACATCATTGGTGCATGGATTGATCAAACATGAGTGTGCTGGGCATTGACGAAATCACCTTCGCCGCATCGGACCTTCAGGTATGCAGGCGGTTTTTGGGTGACTGGGGCTTAAGCCTTGTTTCCGAGTCTGACCATGTCCTGGTGCATCAAACCCTCAATGGTTGCAAGGTGGTGGTGGCCGATCCCAGTCAGGTGGATTTACCACCAGGCATTGAGGCTGACCCTACAGTGCGTGAAGTGGTTTGGGGCGTAGAGACGACCGCCGACTTAGAGCGCATCGGCAAAGCGATGCGGGGACAACCCGGCCATGTTCAAACCAGCGACAGGGTGGGGTGTACCGATCCCAATGGGGTGGCGGTTCGCGTTCAAGTGAGTCGCAAGAAAGAAGTCCAGCCCATTTGCGCAAAGACCAATACATGGACTGAGCGTCAGCGCATAGATGCACCCAGCCCAGCCTATGACCGTGCGCAACCCATCGATGTGGGCCATGTGGTTTTTTTCGTCACCAACTTACAGGCAGTATCTGATTTTTACGACCAGGTTTTGGGCTTTGTGGTGTCGGATCGCTATCCAGGTCGCGGCCATTTTCTGCGCTGTGCGCCCCGCGGCGGACATCACGATTTGTTCTTGCTTCAACCCCCGCAAGCTCGTCAAGGCTTGAATCATGTGGCCTTCACCGTCCGAGACGTTCACGAAGTATTTGGCGGTGGCATGCACATGTCACGTTGTGGATGGAATACCGAACTGGGGCCAGGTCGCCATCCGATTTCATCGGCCATTTTTTGGTACTTTCACAGCCCCATGGGCGCATTGTGGGAGTACTACACCGACGAAGATGAACTCACAGAAGCCTGGCATGCTCGCGAATTCACCCCCGGCCCCACCGTTTTTGCCGAATGGGCAATTGCTGGTGGTATCGATGGCGTCACTCGGCGGCAACACCAAGCTCAAGCTCCCGGTCAAGCTTTCATGACTGACAAACCCAAGCCCTAACCGCGCGTGCTTTGCACCAAGGACTCACACAATGATTCAACGCAAGCTTTACAACGAAACGCACCAGCACCGGCCCCAAGCTCCCACATCCTATGAAAGTCTGCTGGGGGATTCCATTGAGCGTGCCTTTGCTCAGGGCCTTCACGATTTACCCAGCTTGGTGAACTACCTGAATCAAGCCGGTCCTACAGCACCCAATGGCAATGCCTGGACCCCCGAATTGTTCGAAAAAGAAATGGCCCGATTGGGCGAATGAGGAATGAGCATGAACACAGTCAGCACCAACCTCAACTTAGACCCCATCGATCACGCATTGGAAAAGGGTCTTAAAAATTGGTGGTACCCCGTTTGCCCTTCATCCTTCGTGAAAGAACATCCCATATCGCTCAAGCGGTTGGGCTACAAGATCGCACTGTGGCGCGATGAAAAAGGGCAGGTCCATGCGCTTGAAGACCATTGTCCCCATCGGGGTGCACCGCTGTCCATGGGTGTGATCTTGGGCGATCGCATCGCATGCCCCTACCACGGTGTTCAAGTCAGACAAGATGGTGTGGTCACGCTGGTCCCGGGAAGTCCAGGCTGCAAACTGGAGGGATCACAAGCAACCCGGCGCTTTCATACGCATGAAAGCAATGGTGCCATTTTTTTGTACAACGCGGATGACCCTAATCTCGACGAAGCGCCGGCATTGGTGCTGCC
>JBEAMY010000087.1:0-4285 GCA_041165725.1 Pseudomonadota bacterium | reverse complement strand
GACTTTGCTCGCGCATGTGGCGCGCTTGTTTTTCGCGCACGTCCAGCGCTTGCGCCAAAAATGACTGGCACCAATCGGGATGACGGATTTTTTTCCTGAAAGCCATGTAGTCGGAATCGGCTAAGCACCAAGCATCACCATGGCTGATCAAGCAGGGACCAAAGGGCGAGCGCACAACGGATGGATCATGCAGCGCAGTCCAGCCGATGGCGCGATGGAGGTCTGCTCCCACCAGAAAATCGCGGTTGCCGCACACCCAAGCCATGGTCGAATGGGCGCTGGCTTGTTGAAGCGCCTTGACACATTGGCGCTCGAAATCGAAAGCGGGAGCCAAAAGGCAATCGTCGCCCACCCAGACTTCAAACAAATCCCCCAGCACCACCAACGGTGCGGGTTGGCGTTGCTTCAGGAAGTCAAAAAACGCTTGAGCTGTTTTGGGATGAGACGCTTGCAGGTGCAAGTCAGAAATGAAATCGACGTGATTGCAAGCGCCGGTATCCCAGTGCGATGGATGGGTCGCGGATGAACTCATGCTGTATGCGACACGGACTTGTCCGCAGCGAGATCAGCGGACTTTGGCCGATTCAATCACCACGGCCTCTTTGGGCACGTCATCGTGAAAGCCGCGAGTGCCCGTCTTGACCTTGCCGATGGCGTCCACCACCTCAGTGCCTTCGACCACGCGACCAAACACAGCGTAGCCCCAACCCTGTCGAGAAGGCGCAGTGTGATTGAGGAAGTCGTTGTCACTGACATTGATGAAAAACTGAGCCGTTGCTGAATGCGGATCCGAGGTGCGCGCCATGGCGATGGTGTATTTGTCGTTGCGCAGGCCATTATTGGCCTCGTTGTTCACCGGATCCAGTGTGGGTTTTTGAGACATGTCTTCGGTGAAGCCGCCACCTTGGATCATGAAGCCATCGATGACCCGATGAAAAATGGTTCCGTCGTAATGGCCATTGTTCACGTAGGCGAGAAAGTTCTCAACGCTACCTGGTGCTTTATCTTGGTCGAGTTCTAGGGCAATGGTGCCGTGACCTCGAATGCTCAAATCAATGATGGGGTTACTCATGGACGACCTTTCTGTACTGAAGCTTGAAGGATGGTGACCGTTTGTTTGGGCACATCTGTAGGGAAGGGACCGCGCGAACCCGTGGGGATTTGCACGATGCGCTGAATCACATCCATGCCACTGACGACTCGACCGAATACGGTGTAGCCATACAGCTGAGTGGACTGAAGCAATTGCGAGCGGGGCACATTGCGATAGGTGCGCCCCCTGTAAGTGAACTCTGCAACGGGATCGCCTGGAGGAATGGCCACCGGATCGAGGAAGTCGTTGTTGGCCACATTGATGAAGAACTGTGAAGTGGCCGACTGCGGATCGTTGGTCCTGGCCATGGCAATGGTTCCCACCTGATTGCGAAGACCGCCCTGCAAGGCTTTGCGTCCCTCGTGCTCTACAGGCGAACGGGTGGGTTTTTCGCGAAGCTGATCGTCATAGCCACCAGTTTGCACCATGAAGTTTGGAATCACGCGGTGGAAGATCGTTCCGTTGTAGTGCCCCGAATTGACGTATTGCAAAAAATTGGCAACCGTTTTGGGTGCGTGGGCTGGGGCCAGCTCCACCACAAATGTGCCGATGTTGGTCTCGAAGGCCACCAGCGGGGCAGAGTCTGTGGTTTGTGCTTGTGAATTACCTAGGACCAAAGTTCCAAACATTAAGGCCAACATGGTTTGCCAAAACGAGGAAAAGAAAAATCGGTTCATGGTGAGGCCTCTTTTAATGCTTGGATGGGGGCCTGAAGGGCATCGATTTTTTTGCGCAAGCGGTTGTTCTGGGGGTCTTTGAGCAACAACTCGCGGTATTGGGCGTTGCTCATCTGGAGCCAGACATCGGCGAGGTTTTCTTTGGCCAGTCGATTATTTGGGTCAGCACGCAAGGCCAATTCAAATCTGGCGCGAGCCTCTGCCCACAGGCCTTTTCGGGCCAGCAAAACCCCAAGGTTGTTTTGGGGTTCGGGAAGTTCTGGAAACTCCTGGGTCAAGGATTCGTATTGCACTTGTGCCTCACTCCATTGACCCAAACGCTCCAAGATGACAGCACGCTGAAATTTGAGATTGGGGTCATTGGGGAATCGTTGCAGCTCTTTGGCGGTGACTTTCAAGGCCTCTTCAGGTGCACCCCGACTCAGCCATAGCTGGATGGTTTCCGCCACGCTCAAAGGCTTTTGTGGCCCCGTTTGTGCCCAACTTGGGCCCAATGGGGCGGCGAGCAGCGCAGCGCTCAGTGTCAACAGGGCAAGACAGTTGGGGCGTTTCATTGCAACAATAAAATCCTGGGGATCACAGCAGTCCATTCCAATGCTTGGATGGATATACTGGTTCATTCTAGGTCAGCCCCCTGACCACTTAATTGTTCTCATTCTTTTTTGCTTCTTTCCATGGGACTTCGGATTTACGACAGCCTTGAACGCCAAGTGCGTGAATTTGTGCCCATCGAGGCTGGGCATGTGCGCATGTATGTCTGCGGCATGACTGTTTATGACCTGTGTCATCTGGGGCACGCACGCTCCATGATTGCTTTCGATGTGGTTCAGCGCTGGTTGAAAGCCAGTGGTTTGAAGGTCACTTTTGTTCGCAACATCACCGACATTGACGACAAGATCATCCAGCGTGCGGTGGCCAACGGCGAAACCATTCATGCGCTCACCTCGCGAATGATTGAGGCCATGCATCAGGATGCCGACGCACTGGGCGTTGAGCGACCTACGCACGAACCAAAGGCCACTGATTACGTGCCCCAAATGCTGGATGTGATCGAGCAATTGCAAACCAAGGGTTTGGCATACCGGGGGCAGGGCGGTGACATGCTGTACTCGGTTCGCCGCTTTCCCGGCTACGGCAAACTCTCAGGCAAATCTTTGGATGAGTTGCAGGCCGGCGAGCGAGTGGCGGTGCAAACCGACAAGCAAGACCCACTGGACTTTGTGCTTTGGAAAACGGGCAAGTCCGATGATCCGCCCGAGGCCCAATGGGAAAGTCCTTTCGGTGTGGGACGTCCTGGCTGGCACATCGAATGTTCCGCCATGAGTTGCGCCTTGCTGGGTCAAACTTTCGACATCCATGGCGGTGGTGCTGATTTGCAGTTCCCCCATCACGAAAACGAAATCGCACAAAGCGAAGGTGCGAACACGCAAACCTTGGCACACTTTTGGATGCACAACGGGTTCATCAATGTCGATGACGAAAAAATGTCCAAAAGTCTGGGCAACTTCTTCACCATCCGCGATGTGCTCCAACAATACGACCCAGAGACCGTTCGCTTCTTTGTGGTTCGCAGTCACTATCGCAGCCCACTCAATTACGCATTGAGTCACCTTGACGATGCCCGTGCGTCCCTCAGGCGCCTTTACACCGCCTTGGATGCCGTGCCACCTGAGGCGGGTTTATCGCTCGATTGGCAGCACCCTTTGGCTCAACAATTTCAGCGGGCCATGAATGAAGACTTCGGAACTCCTGAGGCGGTGGCTGTTTTGTTCGAGTTGGCTTCCGAAGTCAATCGCAGCCGCTCGGCCAAAGACAGTGCCCTGCTTAAAGCCTTGGGCGGTGTTCTTGGCCTGCTCCAAGACGATCCAAAGCGGTTTTTACAGGCCGGTGTCGAACTCAAAGAGTCGGTCATTCTTGAACACATTCAGGCCCGAGCAGCGGCCAAAGCGGCCAAAGACTTTGCAAAAGCGGACGCGATTCGCAAAGCGCTGTTGGATCAGGGCATTGTGCTCAAAGACTCAAGCGCAGGTACAACCTGGGAGAAAGCCTGATGGCGACTTCGTCAAAGCTCATCGTACAGGTACCCCCATACTGGGAAGAAGCCTGCAAATACCTGATCAAGAAAGACCGCGTCATGCGCCGCCTGATTCCACAGTTCGGCGATGCCCGATTGGCTTCGCGCGGGGACGCCTTTGTCACCTTGGCGCGAAGCATCGTGGGGCAACAGATTTCTGTCAAAGCTGCGCAATCGGTTTGGGACAGGTTAGCTGCGCTGTTGCCGAAAAAAATCACACCTGCCAGTTTGCTCAAGTTGCGAATCGATGACATGCGAGCTGCGGGTTTGTCTGCCCGCAAGGTCGAGTACTTGGTTGACCTGGCCATGCATTTTTCGGATCGCCTCGTTCATGTGAATCAATGGGGTGCGATGGACGACGAAGCTGTCATTGCTGAATTGATTGCCATTCGTGGCATTGGCCGGTGGACGGCTGAAATATTCCTCATCTTCCATCTCATG
>JBEAMY010000086.1:0-3245 GCA_041165725.1 Pseudomonadota bacterium | reverse complement strand
CAGAAATTGGACCAAGCTGTCGAGTTGGCCAAGCAAGAGGCCTTGCAAGAAGGCATGGCGCAGGGCAGGGCAGCCGCTTTGAGCGAAAACCTGGAACAGGCTTTGGCTGAGGCCAAAGTTCAATGGGCCAACGAGGCGCAAGCCGAGCAAGCCCAAGCGATAGAAGTGGCGGTGAACCAAGCGTTGGCTGAACAGTCTCAGCAATGGCAACAACAGTCGGGCGAACGAGATGGTCGCTTGATTGAACTCATGGCGGGCATCGATCAGGCCTTGCAGCAAGCCTTGGCACAAACCCAGGTTTGGGGCGATGCCATCAAACGTTTGGCAATTCACATCGCTGAACAACTGGTGTTGGCAGAACTCAGCGCATCTCCTGCAGCGATACAACGACTCATTGACCGTTGTGTGGCGGAACTGGATTTGCCCCATGCTGGTCTGGTCACTGTGGAATTGGCGCCTCAGGATCACGACCTGATCAAGGCGCAACCCGATCTCAGCTGGAATGGCATGGAATTGGTGATCAACCACCAACTGCTTCCTGGCAGCGTCAAAGTCAGTTGCAAAGACACTCGGGTGAGCGACCTGATCCTGCACCGACTCGAACCCATGGCGCGTCAACTGCTGGTTGCAGTGGACGACTGGAAACAGCAATCGGCGTTCCGGCCAGGACAGTCGGCATCGCGACCGAGCTTTCAGCCCGCCAAAGCCGCATCACCCATGCCGTCGGCCATCGCTCCCTTGAGCGTGAGCAGTCGACTCATTGATTCCATCGATTCCGGAGGCGAGCATGGATGAATGGCTCAACGTGATTTTGCGCACAGTGATGTGTGCGTTGTTCATTTTCTGGGTGGTCAGGCCCATGCTCATGTCCATGGCGCTCAAAGACTTGAACATGACCGAGATCGATGAATTGGCCGACACCGTCACACAGGCTGCTTTCAACGCCTGGCAAAAAGACAATGTGTTTGATCCGCTCAGCGATCCTCAACTGGCTTTGTACCTGGCTGAGCATCCCGAGTTTCAGCTGCCCACTGCGGTCAGCCTTGAAGAGGCTCAGGCGCACGAGCAGGCTTTGCTTGAGGCGGGCGAGAAGAAGGATGCGGAGCTTGCCGCTGATCAAGTGGCCGCCAATGATCAACCGGCTGAAGATCTGACGGTCAATGCCACAGAAGTGATCGATGCGAAAGCCGATCAACCTTTGGCTGATGCACAAGTGGCGGTGGTATCGCAAGACGGCGAATCTGCCGTGACCGAGGCTGTGCCCGAAGCGGAAGAAGACATGAGCGACTCTTTGGAAGAGATGAAAAAGCGCATGAAGGCCGAGCAGAAGAAAGCCAAGCCCAAGATCCCCACCGAGTTGTTGACCAATGCCAACAGCTACGAAGACAAACTCGTTGTGGTTCAAATGATCACCGATCAAGACCAGAACCGGGTGGCCATGGCCATTCGAAACATGATTCGCACAGACCGGTGATGCCATGTGGGACGCTCTGACCGAAATTGAACAAGCCTTGCCGCACCTCCATGCGGCCAGACCTCAGCGTCATGGCACGCTGGTTCGATTGGTGGGGCTGACCCTTGAAACCCGAGGGATCATGGCGCCGCTTGGTGCTTTGTGCGAAGTGTTGGGCAGGCACGGGCACCGGGTCGAGGCAGAGGTGGTGGGTTTCAACGACAGCGTGCTGTATCTGATGCCCATGACCGAGCCCATCGGTGTGGGCCCTGGCGATGAAGTTCGTGTGATCAGCACCACACCTGAAGTGATGGTGGGCGAGGCCCTCTTGAGTCGAGTGATTGATGGTCGAGGCATGGCACTCGACGGCAAGCCTCAACCTATTTGCAATCACCGCATGAATGTATTGGGCACACCTCTCAATCCCATGGAGAGAGGCCCCATTCATGAAGTGTTGGATGTGGGGATCAAAACCATCAATGGCGCTTTGACCCTGGGCCGTGGCCAACGCATTGGTTTGGTGGCGGGATCGGGTGTGGGTAAAAGTGTGTTGCTGGGCATGTTGACCCGTTTCACCAAAGCCGATGTGGTGGTGATCGGTCTGATTGGCGAGCGAGGACGAGAGGTTCAGGCTTTCATTCAAGAAACGCTGGGTGAAGACGGCTTGCAAAAGTCGGTGGTGATTGCTGCTCCTGCCAATGTTTCGCCTGTGTTGCGACTCAAGGCTACCCAGATGACGCATGCGGTTGCCGAGTACTTCAGGGACCAAGGCAAGAACGTGCTGATGTTGTGCGACAGCCTCACGCGCGTGGCCCATGCCCAGCGTGAAATTGGTTTGGCAATTGGTGAACCTCCCACTGCCAAAGGCTATCCACCTTCGGTGTTTGCATTGCTGCCCAACCTCATCGAACGCGGTGGCGTGGGTCGACATGGCCATGGGTCCATCACAGCCATCTACACCATTCTTGCTGAAGGTGACGATTCCTCTGACCCGATTGTTGACATCGCGCGAGCTTCACTTGATGGACAAGTCATGTTGTCACGCAAGCTGGCTGACATGGCGCATTACCCTGCGATTGACCTCAACGGTTCGATTTCCAGGGTCATGCAAAACCTGTTGTCTCCTGAAGATTTCAAAATGGCCAATTTGTTGCGCAGACTGTGGTCCTCCTATCAGCAAAACGCAGACCTCATTCAGGTGGGCGCGTACGAATCGGGAACCAATCCAGAGTTAGATATGGCCATGCGACTCATGCCCGGCATCATTCACTTTTTGCGACAGGACATGAATACGCCCCATGACATGACTGCCAGTTGGGATCAACTCAGACAACTGTTGGGAGGTGCATGATGGTGATCGCACGCAAATGCTGGGACGTTCTGGCTAAAAAAACCGAAGAGGCTTTGCAAGATCAGCAAGTGGCTTTGAATGCGGTGAAAAAGCGCTATGAACAATTGCTTCACGATCAAAACAACCTCATTCGAATGATGGAGCAATATCAGCAACAGGCGCAGGCACAGTTGCAACAGTTGAGGTCGGTTTCCGATGCCGCCAACTTCAGCTCTTTCCTCAATCAGCTTCAGGTCCTGCTCAACCGAGTTCAGGCTGACCTCAAGGCAGAAGAGCTCAATGTCAAAAGGGCCAAAGCCAAACTGGATCAGGCGCATCAAGAGCACCTCAAGATGACCTCGTTGCAGGAGCAAGACCGCAACAAGGTCAAAGCTTGGCAGAAAAAAGTCGAGCAAAAAGAAATGGACAGCTTAGGTTTGACCTTGCACCAGATCAGGCGTT